>NZ_JBEJZY010000013.1:0-111133 GCF_040256935.1 Photorhabdus viridis | reverse complement strand
AAGTGACTCCGCAATAAAAAGCTGTGAAAAACCCGCTTCTCTTAAACTGGAAATCGGGTATCTTTCTGTTTCGGTCAGTTGTGTATAGGCCATAGTGCATTTTCCTTTGGCGGGAAAGATGCCTACTACAGTCTCCTTTTTGTCTGCGTGTGGCGGTGAGCCGACAATTGATTTTTCAAGTAAGGTGGCGACGCAAGAATCCGTCAAGAAGATGAAAGAAAATTTGTCTCCTGAAGATTCCAAAAGGCTTGATAGGGCTATTATGAAAATAGGGATGCAGGCGGCTTTTGTGTCAGGTGATGATGAGCAGAAGATGCAAAATTTACTGAAAGAGAAGTTAAAAGGCAAGACTGCCAAGCAGATCATTGCACTAGGCGAGAAGAAGTAATTACCAACAAAAACCCATCGTGAAGTGTAAGGGCTTACTGGTTAAAAAATCAGTAACAAAATTTAATGTTAGGTGCTTAAATATATAGGTTTAAACATTAGTTAACTAAATACATATAGGCACTTAAATGAAAAAAGTATTGAAATGGATAGGAATAATATTTGTAGTTTTAATTGTCATTGGGATCATTGCCGACAATGATGATGAAAAACCAACGGAAAAAGTTTCTGTTTCCTCCGGTGAGTCAAAATCAAACAAATCAATTTCTTTGTCACAAAAAGAAGCTGAGTTTATTAATGTTGCTATCGAAGATGATGCGAATGTAGCCTTTGAAGGTGGAGACTCTATGTTTAAGCCTGACATTATCTTCGTGACAGCTAGCGAATTACAAAATGACTATTCCGCTAACGAGGCAAGAGGTGATAAAACCTACAAAGATAAGAACCTCGTCATTACTGGTATGGTGTCATCTATTGATTCTAGTATTGGTGACATCCCTGTTGTTACTTTAAAAACGAACGATATGTTTAACAGAGTTCATGTTAGATTTAAAAAACAATACAGGGATGCTGCCATTGATTTGAATAAAAACCAAAAAGTTGCTTTTTTCTGTAAAGGTGATGGCGTGATAATAGGATCACCTACGGTAAGTGACTGTACTCCTGTTGATGTAGCGAAAAGCGATTTTATCAACCAGCAAAAGCAGTATGTTAATAAGGCTATTGATGGTGATAAAAGCGTACCAAATGATATAAAAACTATCATCATGTTTGCAAAAGTTGCAGGGGAAAAAACTAACGACTTTGCTAATTGCAGCAAGATAGATAAGAAATGTGTTAATTCTGTAGGGCCGCTGATGCAAAAAGTATTGAAAAGTAAAGAAGAAACTCCGATCATGAAAGAGTTAAAGGAAAAATTAAGTATAAGTAATTAAAAAACAGCCCCGTGAGGGGCTTACTTTTTGTTATCTAACTGATTTTGCTTATCTTTCATCTCTTCGATAGATTCAGCTAGGGACGGCTCAAATAATCACCTTTTCTTACATTATTGTGTGGGTTATTATTAACCAGTTAGCGAGCATTAAGGAGGCATCATGAGCAATACAGTTTACAAAGCACATTTCGGTGATCGACAAACTAGTTTTGTTGTAAAAGTCACACATGATGACGTATGGATTGGTGAATGTGATGAGCTTGGCCTTGTTACGGAAGCTAAGTCATACGATGAATTGACAGAGCGAGTGTGGGAGATAGCTCCCGAACTATACGAGATGAATGAACTTGGTAGTAACCCTGATGGAATGAAAATTAGTTTCGTTCAGGAACAATCTTACGATTCAAGGATGGCGCTCTGATATGGGATCTGGTTTGTATCCACAACTGAAAGAAATCTTATTGGCGCGTGGATGCTATTTTGTTAGACAAGGAAAAGGTAGCCATGAAATATGGCGTAGCGACATAACCAATAAAGCATTTAGTGTGCCATATACAATAGTCTCCAAGCATACCGCTAATGCAATTCTGAAACAGGCTGGCATTAAAGAAAAGATCTAATGATTTACTCGTTGCCTGTATGGGAAGCCCTTTACGGGGCTTTTGTAGGCAGCAATGGGTGGATCATTATATTTGGGCGTGTTAGATTGCTTGTCCGTAAGATGCGCTGAAAAGTGCGTGGCTCTTTAAAAACTTTCTGCTCTTGTCAGTGTAGGAGCATCTTCCTGAAAATCAGGATCACGCGATACTGTTATCGTACAGAGTGAAAAACTACGTTCTTAAAAAATAAAATTCAGGTATGCCGAAAGGTGTACGTTAGCTTCATATAATCAACTATATATACGATTGCATATGGCAATCATTAGTTGAATCAAAAATTTAATTCTTAAACCGAACGATGTGGTATGTCATTGTCCAACCAGGCAGCCATGTTTCTATGTGCTAAATGGTTGCGGTAAAGTTCGGCCATTATTTATCTCACAATCTAATTTTATGTAATTAACCCCATGTAATTTTCTTGCATGGGGCTTTTGCGCATGGATTTTTTCTAAATTTCATCTAATCAACAAAAGAAAAAAGCCAGTATTTTCGCTACTGGCTTTTTATGGAACCTTTTTAAGGGGAAAATAAATATGTTTGATATGAATGTAGCAAATAATAACCTTCTTGTCATTGCTGGAGTAGAAATCACCACAGATACGGAAGGGCGCTTTAACCTGAATGCGTTGCATAAGGCGAGTGGTGGTAAAGATACTAAACGACCCAAGACTTGGCTCGAAACAAAACAGGCTCAGGAGCTTGTTGAGGAACTAAGGCAGAATTCCGCCTTAGGTCAAGAAGTGCTCAAAGTTCAAAAAGGCGGTGTGAATACAGGCACTTTCGCTCATGAATTGTTAGCTATTTCTTACGCTGGCTGGATTAGTCCATCGTTCCAATTACAGGTCAATCAGACATTTTTTGATTATCGTACTGGTAAGTTGGCACCCGTAGTAGTTGACCCAATGCAGGTATTGAATGATCCTGCTGCTATGCGAGGGTTGTTGCTGACTTACACAGAGAAAGTGCTCACCCTTGAGAGCCAGGTTGAGGAAATGCGTCCTGATGTTGAAGCGTATGACCGTATCGCTAAAGCTGACGGTAGTATGTGCATCACTAATGCAGCTAAACATTTGCAGATTCAGCCTAAGTTGTTGTTCAAAACTCTGTCTGAGAAACATTGGATTTACAAGCGTGCCGGTGGAAGAAGTTGGCTTGGGTATCAAGATAAAATCCAACAGGGTTTACTTGAACATAAAGTAACTATTGTTACTAAAGACGATGGTACAGAAAGAGTGTGTGAACAGGTTTTAGTTACTGCCAAGGGTATAGCCAAAGTATCTAAGATTCTGAATAACGCAATAGTTTAACGAATCGAATATCTAACACCGCTTAGTTGCGGCTTTTTTTGTTGCAGGTACTGTATGGACTTACTCAGTGGTTTTAACACTACAACGACAGCCTCAGTAATAACCCGCTCTATTGGTGAGTTTCAGTTTGACTGTGTGACTATTGAGAATCACGAGTCGAGTTTACGCATTACTGAAAACCCGATTGAGTCGGGAGTGGCAATAGCAGATCACGCCGTTCTTGAGCCGAAAGAAATCACAATTACGGGGGTAATGGTTGGCTATGAACCGCCGCAATATTCAAAAGATGGTTTCCCAGACGTGCGATGGTTCTGCCGAGTTTTCTCTGACATTGCGTGAGATATTCATTGTTGAAACTCAGACAGCAAAAGGGCTGAATGTGAAAAAATCGCCTAAAAAGAAGCAGATGGGTAGACAGTCATTATAGCAAATGTATAACTAACAGCTATACACTTAACTGTAGCTACTCGCATTTCATTTGGCTCATATTAACTGAAAATGAAATTATCTTCTCCGCACAGGCTGGTTATCTTTTTTGGGTCTACACCTAAAACATATTTAGGTGGGTTTAGTTAAGGGTGGCGTCCCCTGCAGGGATCGAACCTGCAATTAGCCCTTAGGAGGGGCTTGTTATATCCATTTAACTAAGGGGACAATATCCGCATTATAACTGTTTTTCTTTCCTAAGATAAGGTGTTATGAACTGTTTGCCTATTTAGCAACCACTCAAATTGAGTACCATTCAAGTTGAATTGTCAGTAATATTTATACTGTTGATGATCATCGGTGGGTAATGTACAAATTGATTTGCCGGATCTAAGAGGTTATTACTTGGAGAAATGTATGATGTATCGTTTGGGTGGAGTCGCTCTTACCGCCGCATTGTTGGTGGGGTGTGCCAGTTCATCTAATACTGTTGAGCAGGGGCGTTCAGACCCTTTGGAGGGTTTTAACCGTACAATGTTCAACTTTAATTATGATGTTCTTGATCCTTATATTCTACGTCCGGTTGCGGTTGTATGGCACGATTATGTACCAATGCCTGCCCGAAATGGTTTGGGTAATTTTCTAAGTAATCTCGAAGAGCCGGCTAGCATGGTAAACAGTTTCTTACGTGGTAACCCGTATCAGGGAATGAAGCATTTTAATCGTTTTTTCCTGAATACCATTTTTGGGATGGCCGGGTTGATTGATGTTGCAACTATGGCAAACCCTAAGCTGGCAAAAGAAGAGTCGAAACGCTTTGGTAGTACTCTGGGCTATTATGATGTGGGATATGGTCCTTATGTCGTATTGCCGGGCTATGGCAGTTTCACTCTACGTGATGAAGGGGGAAATTGGGCTGATATGACTTATCCAATGCTAAGTTATCTGAATATCTGGATGTCAGCTGGTAAATGGGTATTTGAAGGCATTGAAACTCGTGCTCGTTTACTGGATTCTGATGGTTTGTTGAAGAATTCATCAGATCCATACCTGATGATGCGCGAGGCTTATTTCCAGAGCCATGATTTTATGGTAAGTGACGGTAAACTGGAAGCCACGAAAAATCCAAATGCTGAAGTATTACAGGATGAGTTGGACAGTATTGATTGATAGTTGCTTCTGGTTTAACTCTATAAATAAAAAAGGATAGCAGCAAGACTATCCTTTTTTAGGCACTACATATTATCAGAATGCGTAGTTGAAGTTTACACCATATAACCAGGCAGAACCTTTCGCATCAAATTCATATGGCTTATTGGTTGGATCAGGTTTTTCAGACAATTTCTCTTTAACAGTGACTTTCTGACCATGCATATAAGAAACGCCTACATCAACAGACATGTCTTTGTTAAACGCGTAAGTTGCACCAGCACTCAACCAGAAACGGTCCTGATCAGGAATAGAGATAGAACGGTTTTCAGCAGGAATCGGGCTGTCATCAAAGGCGATACCAGTGCGGAATGTCCAATTGTCATCGTGATAATAAGTTGTACCTAAAGCAATCCGGTAGGCATCTTTAAAACCTTCATGTTTACTGAACAGGACTGAACCGTCTTTATTTCTGGTGCCTTTCAGTTCACTAAACTCACTCCAGCCTGTATATGCCAAGCTATAGTGGATAGCCCATTTAGGTGCTACGCGGTTGTAACCGGAAACTTCCCAGATATCTGGTAAATTCAGGTCTAATTTACCGCCAATGGTTTGGCCGCCGGTGGCAGGTAAACCTATTCTGTTCCCTATAGCAACAGGTATGTCATTTTTATAGTCACCGTCTTTAAATTTGACTTTAACTTTAGAACGGTAAGTCAGGCTGTAGCGGTTATTTTCATCCACTTCGTACATGATGCCTGCGTTCCAACCATAGCCCCAATCTTTGCCTGACAGATTAGCAACTTCATCAGTTGGTTTTATTAGGCCGTTCAGTTTATGTGACAGAATACCCGCATGGCGGACGATTTTCGCATCAGCATAAACGGCGTTCAGTCCCAAACCAAAGCTGAAGTTATCGTTCAGTCGATACGCACCGCTCAGGTTGAAGTTCAACGTTGTCAGATCAGTTTTACCGCCGATAGGGCCTGCTTCATAGTTATTGCTAAAATCAGTAGCCAGACCGAAGTTAGTGGTGACCGAAGTACCAACAAACCATTGATCATCAATCGGCATAATAAAATGCAGATTAGGTATCCATGCGGTAGGCGCAATGTTTTTAGCGTTGGTACTTTTACCCGTCATTGGTGATTTACCTGTAATATCAACATCTGGGTTGATATAGACGGCTCCAATAGAAAATGAGGGACGATCAAACAGAGTCATTGCTGCTGGGTTACGGCTGCCTACAGTCGCGTTATCAGCAACAACGCCTTCCCCGGAAAAAGCCCGGCCCAAAGCCGAAGTAGAAAATTCATTTAACTGGAAACCGGCAGCGCCAGCATTGGATGAAATTATAGCCACTGCAACCGCTAATGCTGAACGGGTGAACAGGTTTTTCTGGCTCATGACCAAAACCCTCTTGTTTATTATTTAACTATGCCACTTATCTTAGCAAGGAGCGCAGGATTGTAGAGTCGGTTTGTCTTGATGACAAATCAGACCAGTCGTGAAGTATAGGTCTGATAACAGTTGGTGTTGCAAGAATGTTTTTAAAATATGACCAAATTGATATCAAAAACGCGACTCAGTTAACAAAAAAATGATTTTGAGTGTTAATAAAAACGTTTAAAAACGACTTTTTGAGATCAGATTTCGACGAGATAAATATACTCATAGTAGAGTAGGCGCTGATTCTCCTGTGGTAAGAGAGGTAAAATATTAAGATAGATTATTAATACTTTGGGAATGAAAATATGGTTGATGTAATGAACTGGTATGGCACAGAAAAAACCGCCGCTTGCCGCTGCGTGTTTTGGGTAAATAGCAGAGTGTTTTTACTGAGTCCCGCCTTTATTGTTATTTCTTTTTATCGCTTGCGAACATGCTCTAAGAAGCATTGAAATTATTTAGCTATTAAATAAATTAAAGTTGAGCTTCCTCTCATTTTTAGTTTATTCAGGTTTGCTATTTATAAACATTACGCTAACAATGATCTATCAGGTCAGACCTGTCCAGGTCGATTAAAAGATTTTTTCAGTAATTTGATTGAGTTAACGATAATCTTTCAGGAGCCGTTATGAGTCGTCCTTTAACAAAAGTGACACAGCAAGGTGATCGTATCGCTATTGTCAGCGGGCTACGTATTCCATTTGCTAAACAGGCAACATCGTATCACGGCATACCGGCTGTGGATTTGGGTAAATCAGTCGTCAGCGAATTGGTGGCCAGGAGTGGTTTACCCCCTGAAAAGATTGATCAACTGGTATTTGGACAAGTAGTGCAAATGCCTGAAGCGCCAAATATTGCCCGTGAAATCGTTCTTGGTGCAGGGTTGAGTGTTAATACTGATGCTTACAGTGTATCCCGTGCATGTGCGACCAGCTTTCAGGCGATTGTTAATGTGGCTGAAAGCATTATGGCCGGTACGGTGAATATCGGGATTGCTGGTGGAGCAGATTCCTCTTCTGTACTGCCCATTGGTGTGACTAAATCCTTGGCCCGTACTCTTGTGGATATGAATAAGGCGAAAACCTTATCACAGCGTCTTAAGTTACTTAGCCGCCTTAAATTTCGTGATTTATTGCCTGTATCTCCGGCGGTAGCGGAATATTCTACAGGTCTGCGTATGGGAGATACCGCAGAACAAATGGCGAAAACTTACCGTATCAGCCGGGAAGATCAGGATGCATTGGCACACCGATCCCATGTTCTGGCGGCAAAAGCCTGGGAACAGGGGTTTCTGGTTGATGAAGTCATGACTGCTCATTTTCCTCCATACCGTGAAGCATTGCTTGAAGATAATAATATTCGTACAAATTCCGTATTAACTTCCTATGAGAAGCTGCGTCCGGCATTTGATCGCAAGTACGGCACTGTCACTGCCGCAAACAGTACACCGCTGACAGATGGCGCTGCGGCAGTCATATTGATGCGTGAATCTGTAGCAAAAGAGCTGGGAATGAAACCGCTTGGTTATCTGCGTAGTTATGCATTCTCAGCAATTGATGTTTGGCAGGATATGCTACTGGGGCCGTCATACGCGACGCCAATAGCGCTCGATCGGGCAGGTATTACGCTGAAAGATCTGACTTTAATTGATATGCATGAAGCCTTTGCTGCTCAGACACTGGCAAACTTGAAAATGTTTGCCAGTGATGAATTTGCCCGTAATAAATTAGGGCGTGCTCAGGCAATTGGTGAAGTCGATATGGATAAATTTAATGTTTTGGGTGGGTCAATTGCTTATGGGCACCCATTTGCAGCAACAGGGGCTCGTATGGTGACGCAGGTATTAAATGAGTTGCGTCGTCGTGGCGGCGGATGGGGGTTAACGACTGCTTGTGCTGCTGGTGGGTTGGGTACAGCTATGGTATTAGAGGTGGAATAATGACTCAGTCTCAGCATGACGCTGCAACCATCACTGCGGATGCAAAACAGACAGCTTCCGTTTTCAGTTTTGATATAAGACCGGACAAGATCGGCGTTATCACTATTGATGTTCCGGGAGAAAAGGTAAATACGCTGAAAGCAGAATTTGTTGATCAATTTCTGCATGTTTTCAAACAGGCTCAACAATCTTCCGGCCTTAAAGGATTAATTTTGATTTCCGGTAAGCCGGATACCTTTATTGCCGGTGCTGATATCTCCATGATCGCCGGGTGTAAAACTAAAGAAGAGGCACAAGATCTGGCTGAAAAGGGCCAGAAATTGTTTTCTCAAATAGCCAATTATCCTTTGCCTGTTGTAGCGGCGATTCATGGTGCTTGTTTAGGGGGCGGTCTGGAACTGGCGCTTGCATGTCATTGGCGTATTTGTTCACTGGATGATAAAACCCGTCTTGGATTACCTGAAGTTCAACTTGGGTTATTACCGGGCTCAGGTGGTACTCAGCGGTTGCCAAGATTAATTGGTGTCAGTTCAGCGTTGGATATAATTCTGACAGGCAAGCAATTACGGGCGAAACAGGCATTGCGGCTCGGTGTAGTGGATGACGCGGCGCCGTTGGATATTTTGCTGGAAGTCGCTGTTGAAAAAGTTAAAAAAGGCATTCCGGTGCGTAAACCTTTGCCATGGCAACAGAGATTGTTAGTTGGGCCGGTGGGAAGATATTTTTTGTTTAATATCGTTCGCAAAAAGACGTTGGCGAAAACTCGTGGGCATTATCCAGCTCCTGAGCGAATTATTGCTGTTGTCAAAGAAGGTCTTGAGAAAGGTATGACCCAAGGTTTACGGGCCGAGGCAACGGCATTCGGTGAATTGGCAATGACACGGGAATCTGCCGCTTTACGTAATCTGTTTTTTGCTGCAACTTCACTGAAAAATGAAACGGGTTCATCAGAGAAACCCGCGAGAATCGAACGAGTTGGTGTATTAGGTGGTGGTTTGATGGGTGGGGGAATTGCGAATGTAACAACCACCCGTGGCAAACTACCGGTGCGTATCAAAGATATTAATGAAAAGGGTATTAGCCAGGTACTAAAGTACACATGGGATTTATTGTCTAAACGAGTGAAGCAAAAACGATTACGCCCCGCAGAACGTGCTCAACAAATGATGCTGATTTCGGGAACGACGGATTATCGCGGTTTCGAACAGACAGATATTGTTGTTGAGGCGGTATTTGAGGATTTGTCACTGAAACAGCAAATGGTGGCGGAAATTGAAGCAAATACTAAACCAGAAACCGTATTTGCATCCAATACCTCTTCACTGCCTATCCATCAGATTGCAGAAAAAGCTCGACGGCCAGAGCAGGTTATTGGTCTGCATTATTTTAGTCCAGTGGATAAAATGCCTTTGGTGGAAGTGATTCCACATAAAGGAACCAGTGAAAAAACGATTGCTACCGCGGTTGCTCTGGCAAAGAAACAGGGTAAAACCGCTATAGTGGTCGGAGATAAAGCTGGGTTTTATGTGAACCGGATCCTTGTGCCTTATATCAGTGAGGCAGCGAATTGCCTGGTAGAAGGAGAACCGATTGATCATATAGATAAAGCACTAGTTAATTTTGGTTTTCCGGTCGGGCCGATCAATTTATTAGATGAAGTCGGCATTGATGTTGGCACCAAAATTATGCCGATTCTGGTAGAGCAGCTAGGGCCGCGTTTTGCCGCACCTGAATCTCTTGATGCGGTACTGAAAGATGGTCGTAAGGGCAGGAAAAATGGCCGTGGCTTCTATTTGTATACATCAGAAGCCAGAAAATTCTGGCAGTTTGGTAAGCGAAGCAAAAAGGTTGATAGCTCAGTTTATACTTTGCTGAATATTACACCTGAGTCGAGTATGATCTCTTCAGAAATTGCCCAACGTTGTGTGATGCTGATGCTTAATGAAGCCGTTCGTTGCCTGGATGAAGGGATTATCAGAAGCCCGCGTGATGGTGATATTGGTGCGGTATTTGGCATTGGTTTTCCACCATTTTTTGGTGGTCCATTCCGCTATATCGATAGTCTGGGTTGTGCCAGAGTGGTGGAGATTTTACGCAGGCTGGAAAGTCAGCATGGAGATAGATTTGTCCCTTGTGATCGCTTAGTGAAAATGGCTGAACAGAATAAAAATTTCTATCCGTAGTAACCTATTATTATATTTATGAAAAAATTGATTCCGGTGTTGCTGAGGCACCGGAATCATCTTTAGTATTTTTGCATAAAAAAAGATCTCTTTTAATTTCAAGCAATACCTATTGGGTTGTTGCTCAATCATTTTATTTGTTTTTGTTTTGAGTAGAATGCCTGCTGACCATACCTGAAATGTTTTTGTCATAATAATTTTTATTGTATAACTCAGGTTAGTTTACTGATATTTATTATCAGTAAGTTAACTGCGCTAACTCATTCATACGGTGGATTATGCAAGTTTTTATTATGCGTCATGGCGACGCAGCTTTGGATGCAATCAGCGACGCAGCCAGGCAACTCACTCCTCGTGGTTGTAATGAATCACAAGAAATGGCTCGTTGGTTGGCACAGCAGGAGCCTCAGATTGGCCTCGTATTGGTGAGTCCTTATATTCGCGCTGAGCAGACGTTACAGGTTGTTCGCAAATCCTTATCATTGCCGGATGGTGAAGAAGTGTTGCCAGGATTAACACCATCAGGTGATGCTGCTACGGTTAGCAGTTATCTACAGGTTCTTGCTGAACAAGGATATAACGCTGTTTTGGTTGTCTCCCACTTACCGTTAGTCGGCTATTTGGTTGCTGAATTATGTCCGGCAGAAACACCACCGATGTTTGCAACTTCTGCAATCACATGTGTGGATTTAGACAACCAAACTGGCAAAGGAACTCTTATCTGGCAGGTCAGTCCATCACAATTGGCAGCAAAGGCATGATAATTCAGCGATATATGAGATCATCAAGTTCGATAAGTATCAATAATGCGGCGTTGCCACCCCATTCTTTAGGTGCTTGGTGGAAGGCGATGATATCTGGGTGCTGGGCCAGCCATAGCGGGGTTTGCTGTTTGAGAATGTGTTTCCCGTGGCCGTGCATGACGCAGGCGCAGTAGACATGTTCACGGCGGCAAGCCGCGATCAACGCTCCAATTTCCTGCTTGGCTTGCATTTGAGTTAATCCGTGTAAATCAAGGAATAGTTCTGGTGAATAGTCACCCCGGCGTAGTTTTTTCAGTTCATAATGGTTTGCACCTTCCCTTACGTAACGGGTAGGGCCTTCTGTATCAAGGTTGGGTTGAAATTCATCAGAAAAATAATAGCTTGCATCAATTTGTTCTTGTTGTATTCGCTCAGGGGCAATATGGCTGGTCTTTTTTCTTCTGGGAGGATGTAAGACGGTATCCTGGTTTATGCATTTGGTTCCTGCTACTGATTCTTTAAACAAGCTAATTTCTTCCTCGTTTAGGGAATATTTATTCTTCATCATTGCTCAGTTAATCAAACTATTTTGTGATAAGTGTACTGCATCTTTTTAACTATTGAACCTGATTATATTAAATGAAACCTGATTTTACTTTGTTTGTGGCCTAAAAATGCTGACAAGAAAGTGTATCCGGGTAGTCAGCAAAATAATTTGACAATTATTGTTAGTTGGAAAATAAATGTATATACAACTAAGAGCCTGACTGATCAGGTACTGACGAATACAGGATACTAATCATGGCAATAGAACTGCGTGATACTGATGTCATCTGGCGTAATGCAAGATTGGCAACAATGGACTCTTCTATCAATGCAGCTTACGGATTATTAAAAGAGCATGATCTTCTGGTGCGTAATGATAAGATTTTAGCGATTTCGCCCACAGCAACATCACAGACAAGCCGCTGTCAGGTAATTGATGTCCAACAACGTCTGATTACCCCAGGTTTAATTGATTGCCACACCCACTTAGTTTTTGGTGGTAACCGGGCTTATGAATGGGAACAGCGTTTAAACGGTATGTCTTATGCTGAACTCAGTGCTCAGGGGGGGGGGATCAATGCGACAGTTTCTGCGACTCGAGCCAGCTCTTTTGAGCAACTTGAACATTCTGCACAGCAGCGTCTTGCTGCATTTATGGCCGAAGGCGTAACGACTATTGAGATTAAATCGGGTTATGGATTAAATCTGGAAAACGAAGAAAAGCTGTTGCAGGTCGCACAAAACCTGGCGCAGCATAATCCGATAGAAATTAGCCCGACATTGCTTGCCGCTCATACTTGCCCGCCTGAATATAAGCACAATCCTGATGCCTATATGAATCTGATTTGTGAAGTTATCCTGCCGCAGCTTTGGCAGAAAAAGCTGTTCGAAGCCGTAGATGTTTTTTGTGAAAGTGTGGGGTTTAATTTAGCGCAAACCGAGCGGCTTTTTCAGGAGGCCGAACGTTGGAGTATTCCAATAAAAGGACATGTGGAGCAGTTGTCCAATTTAGGCGGGAGTGAACTGGTTGCTCGTTATCATGGTCTTTCCGTTGATCACATTGAATATTTGGATCAGGCAGGTGTGGAGGCGCTCAGCCGCAGTGGTACAGTCGCTGTTCTGCTTCCTGGTGCTTTCTACTTTTTGCAGGAAACACAATGTCCACCTGTCGATTTATTACGGCGATTTAATGTACCGATAGCAATATCTACAGATTTTAATCCTGGAACCAGCCCATTTGCTTCTCTGCGTATGGCGATGAACATGGCATGCGTCCAATTTGGATTGACACCGGAAGAGGCGTGGTTAGGTGTAACTCGACATGCAGCTCGTGCATTAGGTCGGGAAAAGAGTCACGGACAGCTGCGTGCAGGCGCTTACGCCGATTTTATTGTTTGGGATGCAGAAAATCCCGTTGATATTTTCTATGAGTTGGGCCATAACCCACTGAATACCCGGGTATTTCGTGGAACTATTACACTTCCAGCATACAGCAGATCAAGGAACAGCAAATGAATTTATGGCATGCCACTCCACTGACTATTTGGCAAGGACGAAATGATTTGGCAGAAGCGGATAATGCACTACGGCTTTTTCAAACAGTTAAATTGTCCCCGTATTTTACGCCGGAAGAATTTCCTCACTCTATTGCTCTGCTGGGGTTTGAATGTGATGAAGGGGTAAAACTCAATCAGGGTAGGCCAGGCGCTAATCAAGGCCCTGATTATCTGCGTAAGGCATTGGCCAATATGGCCAGCCATAAAGGGCATGACAGATTGGTGGACTTGGGAAGTATTCGCGCTAACCCCAATCAATTGAGTGAGGCTCAACAAGCCTTGGCTGATGCAATTACCCAATGCCAGCATCAGAATGTGCGTACTCTGGTGTTGGGTGGTGGGCATGAAACCGCTTTTGCCCATGGTGTTGGAATTTATGATGCTTTCCCACATCAACGTATAGGTATTATTAACTTCGATGCTCATCTCGACTTACGGCGATCACCGCAGCCGACTTCCGGCACACCCTTTCGTCAGCTTGCTGAATATTGTCAGCAACACCAACGACAGTTTCATTATACTTGTATTGGTGCAAGTTTGGCGTCTAATACCCAGGCATTGGTAGATGAAGCAAACCGCTTAAACGTTACGGTTATCTGGGATAATCAATGTAGCGAAACCATGCTGGACAAAGTGCAGCGGCAGATACAAGATACACTCCAACAAGTTGATTTGATCTACATGACAGTCGATCTCGATGTATTGCCTGCTTATCAGATGCCGGCAGTCTCTGCGCCGGCAGCTCTGGGGCTACCATTGGAGCGTCTTCTGCAATTGATTAGGCCAATCTGCCAGAGTGGTAAATTACAGGCGGCTGATTTGGTAGAACTCAATCCAACATTTGATATTCAAGGAATCGGGGGAAAGGCAGCAGCACGTCTTGCCTGGCAATTAGCTCATTGGTGGTATTGATTATCTAAAATAACAATACTATTGTGCGGTTTTATTTGGCGGAAATAGCCTGATAAAGTGAACGTAATTAATTACTTAACATTTTGATATCAGCAAGGAATTTATTGTGACGACACACTTATCAGGACCATTTGCCAAACCTGCCCCTTTGTATGCCAGAGTGAAACAGTCCATCATCGAAAAAATCTATACCGGTGAATGGAAATCAAATGATCGTGTTCCATCAGAAGCTGAGTTAGTTAAACAGTTTAACTGTAGTCGTATGACTGCCAACCGTGCGTTACGTGAATTGACCGCTGAAGGGCTATTAGTACGGCTACAAGGGGTGGGATCGTTTGTTGCTGAACCGAAAGGACAATCCGCACTGTTTGAAATTCACAGCATTGCTGATGAGATATCAGCCCGTTCTCATCAGCATCGCTGTAAAATAGTCAAGTTATCGGAGCTGAATGCTGACGTAAAACAGGCTGTTGAATTGGATATTATCGCGGGTACACCGATTTACCAGTCGATTATTGTCCACTATGAAAACGATATTCCTGTTCAGATAGAAGATCGTTACGTCAATGCTCGAGCGGTTCCTGATTATTTGCAACAAGACTTCACAAAACTTACGCCACACGATTATTTGTCAATCATTGCACCGTTAACGGAAGGTGAACACATCGTGGAAGCCATCGCCGGAGATCCCCGATCCTGCAAGTTACTGCAAATTGAATCGGGTGCCCCTTGTTTATTAATCAGCCGCCGAACTTGGTCGACTTATTACACAGTTTCCAGTGCCAGGCTGCTATTTCCCGGTAATCGGTATAAATTGAAAGGGCGTTTCAGCTCATAGTCACTGTTTTTACAAGAAAACTATTGTGGCAATTTATCCTTGATAGATAATTAAAACTTATCGACGTATTTATATGATTTATCGAAGCTTCGGATTATTTCCTTACTAACAACTGATTTTTTTCCGAATGAGCTGATAAGGTTCCCACAGATCGTTACCTTCATAATGCATTAATGCGATTTCACGTATTTTATCCGTCCCATTAATAGCAACTGTATTGGTAAGAGCATTAAACAAGGGGATGTCAGAGCCAGCATCACCATAGGCGATACACATCTCCAAATTCAACCCATATTCCTGCGTATATTTTTTAACTATCTGTAATTTACTTTCAGGCGTTAGTATCTGCTGTGGATCAACTGGCTCGCGGAAAGGCAAAGCAGGGAAATTTGATGCAACCACAGTATCAACCCCAAATTTTCTCAGATGCTGGGCAAAAAAATTGGGTGATAGGGTAATGACCATCGATATTTCATCTTTGGTTCTGATATCGTCAAAAACTTCTTTTATTCCCTCAATCCACGGCGAAGCATGAAAAACGTCCGCAACATCATCTTCCTGCAAGTTTGACCATAAGAGTTGTAATTCAGCAGCAAACCTTTTGGTATCTATCTCGCCTTCAGAAAATTGCTTTTCCAGTAGGTGAAGTTCTGTCAGGCAATTCATCGTACGGGCAATTTCCAGACTTGCAGTGGTTCCTCTTAGAAGAGTGCCGTCCATATCAAAAACATGTAATATTTTCATAATAAACCTAAATAAATTTTTCGTTATAGAAACAGGTTAGGTTTGTTCAGAATGGTAAATATATGGGGATTACCCATCTTAGTAATCCCCTGTTTATTCAACTGATTCACTGATTAGGCAGTCTCTGCTTCCAAGGTCTTAAGGACCGCAGAGGCGGCATAGTGACCACTAATCATCGCTGCAACAATACCTCTGAAAATTCCACAAGCATCGCCTGCAACCCATACAGGTGAAGGGGACGTCTCCAGGCTCAAATCACCGTCAAGACTGGGGTACCAACCGACACCCTCCAGTGTTGGGCCAACGATATGTGTTTTCTCGTGATCGATTTCGGGAAATTTTCTGATGATATTACGTAGTCCTTGCAACATTTTATCAAATAACTCTTCACCATAAAGGGATACAAGTTTTGCAATTATGTGAGCATTCCCTGCTAATACATCTTGTACTTTGATTCTAAAGTAAGAATCTTTTTGCTTCATGGCTGAAACAATATTGTTAAGTGTTCGGTCAGCAATATCTTTATTAAGAATACGCGTATTAAACCCAATATTGGATCGTCCTGTGGAAGGGCCGTCAGAGTGACCAGAAACAGTCCATAAATCTTGGGTTTTTGTTAATACTGTTTCGCCATCTCGGCAAGCACAGAAAGTACGCCATTCAACAATGCCATCATCTGACCGAAGTTTTAGCTTCGGATCGAGTTGTTTCATATTTTTAAAGAATGCTAAATCTTCTTGCTGTTCAATGCGGAAGCCAACTTCCAGTCGATTGAATGATTGTTTTTCAATTTGGTTAGTCATCTCTAATGGACCAAATCTTCCGCTGGCTAAAATGATTCGCCGGCATTCAATTTGATAGATTTTTGCATTTTCATCTCTTAAGTGCATAGTGAGAGAATTTTTTTCTCTATTATGTTTATAAGAGAGGAGTTTAGTTTTTGTGATGATATCTGCATCTGCCGTTTGCACCATATCTTCAACAAGATTAATTCTATCTTCGAGAGACATATAATTGGATGGATAATCTTTTAATACCCATTCCCCGGAACCTACAGTAAATTCTTTAGGATTTGTGGGGAATGGCGGCGTATCCAGGCCATATTCACTTAGAGTAGTGCAGGTCCATTCATAAGCTTGCCGTAATTCCTGTTCGTTTGGCAGTTCCCACAGCGCACTGGCAGAAGGAAAAAATGAGAATTTTCCGTCGGAAAACAACCCTGCGCCACCATGGCCTTCGGTTATTTCGACGAGATTATCTTTATCACGTTCATGAATGGCTTTACCGTTATCAATTAATGCGACTCGTAAACCTTTTCCTTTCAATTTTTGCACCGCAGCTAAACCTGCTGGTCCAGCGCCTATAATGGCAACATCATATACAGACATTTCTCTTCTCCATTCTTTAAGCAGAATTGGTGTTCCTGAGAACATTTTCTATGAGTTGAATACTGAATTGTTGTGACGGTTCTACGGAGTACATCCTGTTTTTTTACTCTAAAATAGCGTTCTATTTCGATTACCTGTATTAACTATGAAACCATTAATATCGAAATTAGAGGGTTTAAATTTGCCTTTCTTTCTTTGTTTGTCAATATATAAATATAGGTATTTTTAATCACTTATGACAAACAGATGCCAGTGATAAAACCCATGTGGGTTACCATTAAAAGCTTATTAATGTGTTGTAAAGTAAGCGCAGATTGCTGTTGAAGTATTTGCTTGGCGCGGCGTGGCACGATGTAGAGGTGGTTTGCTGTGGGTGAAATATCAGCAAAAAGAATCTCTTGAGGAATATGGATGTTCTATTTAAGCGCCGATTTTTTCTAATCCATTAGGGTGAATTTTATTTGCTGTTCTTTATAGCTAAGAGTGAATCTGGTCTGTATTCAGATAAAACCTTTTTTTATGTAAATTAAATGTAAATAATTTGTGATTTTAAACACAAAAATAACAAAAACATTACTCCTTGATAATCAGAAAAAATAATATTAACAAATTGATTTATAAGAAAATAAAGATACTAAATTCATAAATATATTATTTTGGCTAACAATTTGATCTATTGAATATACATGTATATACAACTATACATTTAACAAATGTCCAAAGAGCAAAAGGAGTCAGACCGTGACCGCCCAGAATAATAAATTTCGTAATGTCGATATCCGGGCGCCCAGAGGGACGCAACTCACAGCCAAAAGCTGGTTAACCGAAGCGCCTCTGCGCATGCTAATGAATAATCTTGATCCAGAAGTTGCTGAAAACTCGCATGAACTGGTGGTATATGGAGGCATTGGCCGGGCTGCCAGAAACTGGGAATGTTATGACAAAATTGTCGAAACACTGAAAAAGTTGGAAGACGATGAAACGTTGTTAATCCAATCGGGTAAACCGGTTGGGGTGTTTAAAACGCATAAAAATGCACCACGGGTACTCATTGCGAATTCGAATCTGATACCGCATTGGGCTACCTGGGAACATTTCAACGAGTTGGATGCGAAAGGATTAGCTATGTATGGTCAGATGACTGCGGGTAGCTGGATCTACATTGGTAGCCAGGGGATTGTTCAAGGCACCTATGAAACGTTCGTGGAAGCTGGCCGTCAGCATTATAACGGTAATTTACAGGGGCGTTGGGTGTTAACCGCTGGTTTAGGCGGTATGGGGGGAGCACAACCGTTGGCTGCAACATTGGCCGGAGCATGTTCTCTGAATATTGAATGTCAGCAAAGCAGGATTGATTTCCGCCTGCGTACTCGTTATATCGATGAACAAGCTAAGGATTTGGACGACGCATTGACCCGGATCGAAAAATACACTCAGGAAGGCAAAGCCATTTCTATCGCACTGTGCGGTAATGCGGCTGAAATTTTACCGGAATTAATTCGTCGAGGTGTGCGCCCGGATTTGGTCACTGATCAGACAAGCGCCCATGATCCTCTCAACGGTTATCTGCCGAAAAACTGGTGCTGGGAAGAGTACCGCCTGCGTGCCATTTCAGATCCGGTTGAGGTCATCCAAGCAGCAAAATCTTCAATGGCGGAGCATGTTAGGGCGATGTTGTCTTTCCAGGAACAGGGAATTCCTGTTTTTGATTACGGTAACAATATTCGTCAAATGGCGTATGAAGTTGGCGTAGAAAATGCTTTTGATTTCCCTGGTTTTGTTCCTGCTTATATTCGCCTGTTATTTTGCCGTGGTATCGGGCCTTTCCGTTGGGTAGCGCTTTCTGGCGATCCACAGGATATCTACAAAACTGACACCAAAGTTAAAGAATTACTCCCCGATGATAAACATTTGCATCGCTGGCTGGATATGGCCAGAGAACGCATCAGTTTTCAGGGATTACCTGCCCGTATCTGCTGGGTTGGTTTAGGCGAACGCGCCAAACTGGGATTAGCTTTTAATGAAATGGTACGCAATGGTGAGCTTTCTGCGCCGATTGTTATTGGGCGTGACCATCTAGATTCCGGTTCTGTCGCCAGCCCGAACCGGGAAACCGAATCCATGCGTGATGGTTCTGACGCCGTTTCGGACTGGCCGCTGTTGAATGCCTTACTTAACACCGCCAGCGGCGCTACCTGGGTTTCTCTGCATCATGGCGGCGGCGTCGGAATGGGCTTCTCACAACATGCAGGTATGGTGATCGTTTGTGATGGAACCGATGAAGCCGCAGAACGTATAGCTAGGGTGTTGCACAACGATCCGGCGACCGGAGTTATGCGTCATGCCGATGCAGGTTATGAAATTGCTATTCATTGTGCCAAAGAGCACGGATTAGATTTGCCTATGATCAATACAAAATAAGGAACATTATGAAACAGTTAACTATTTACCCAGGCAAATTGACCCTTGATGAACTGCGTCGGGTTTATCTGCAACCTATTAAAATAACTCTGGATAGCCAGACTTTTCCGGCTATTGAACACAGCGTGGCATGTGTTAATGCTATTCTTGCTGAAAAACGCATCGCGTATGGCATTAATACTGGATTCGGACTATTAGCCAATACCCGGATTGAAGAAAATAATTTAGAAAAACTGCAACATTCGCTGGTCGTGTCTCATGCCGCCGGAATAGGTGAAGCGTTGGACGATAACATGACCCGGTTGATCATGGTCTTGAAAATCAACAGCCTCTCCCGTGGTTACTCAGGCATTCGTCTGGAAGTCATTCAGGCATTGGTCGCTTTAGTTAATGCGGAGGTTTATCCCTGTATTCCTTGTAAAGGATCTGTCGGCGCATCAGGTGATTTAGCGCCGTTGGCACATATGAGTCTGTTATTACTTGGGGAAGGACAGGCGCGTTATCAGGGTGAATGGTTGCCAGCTAAAGAAGCGCTGGAAAAAGCCAATTTACAACCTGTCATATTGGCGGCTAAAGAGGGTTTAGCGTTGCTTAATGGTACTCAAGTCTCCACTGCTTTTGCGTTACGTGGATTATTTGAGACGGAAGATCTGTTGGCGGCAGCAATAGTTTGCGGCTCTTTATCCGTAGAAGCGGCATTGGGTTCCCGCAAACCATTTGATGTCCGCGTGCATGAGGTTCGTGGGCAACAGGGGCAGATTGACGTAGCTGCATTGTATCGTTATGTATTGGAAGAGAGCAGTGAACTATCGGATTCTCATATAGACTGTCCCAAGGTGCAGGATCCTTATTCATTGCGTTGTCAGTCACAGGTCATGGGAGCTTGCCTGACCCAACTCCGCCATGCTGCCGGTATTATTCTGACTGAAGCTAATGCTGTATCTGATAATCCATTGGTATTTGCTGAACAGGGTGAAGTGATTTCCGGCGGTAATTTCCATGCTGAACCTGTTGCAATGGCGTCTGATAACCTGGCGCTGGCATTAGCGGAAATCGGCGCATTGTCAGAACGACGTATTGCATTGTTGATGGATTCACATATGTCACAGCTTCCGCCTTTCTTAGTTGAGAACGGTGGTGTGAATTCTGGTTTTATGATTGCACAAGTGACGGCAGCGGCTCTTGCCAGTGAAAATAAAGCGTTAGCCCACCCTGCGAGTGTTGACAGTTTACCGACTTCGGCCAATCAGGAGGATCATGTATCAATGGCGCCGGCTGCCGGGCGTCGTTTGTGGGAGATGGCAGAAAATACCCGGGGTATTCTAGCGATTGAGTGGTTATCCGCCTGTCAGGGAATAGACTTCCGAAATGGTCTGAAAAGCAGTCCGATTCTGGAAAAAGCGCGTCATATTTTGCGGGAAAAGGTAGATTATTACGATCAGGATCGTTTTTTTGCGCCAGATATTGCTGCTGCGGTACAACTATTGGTTGAGCAACACCTTTCCTCACTACTTCCTGCTGGACAGATATTACAGAATAAAAGTAACCGTTAAATAAACCGAGGGCCGGTTTCTGTCCGGCCTGATTGTTGCAGTTATCTTTCATAAAACCCAATAATAAAAGATAAGAGGGTAAATCATGCAAGCCACATTACACCTAGAACGGGGACTCAATGCCCGTCATATTCGGTTTATGGCGTTGGGTTCTGCGATTGGCACTGGTCTTTTTTATGGTTCTGCTGAAGCAATAAAAATGGCAGGTCCGGCGGTATTATTAGCTTATTTAGTGGGAGGTGCTGCTGTTTTTATGGTCATGCGTGCTCTGGGAGAAATGGCGGTCCACAAACCGGACGCCGGTTCTTTTGCCAGTTACGCCCATCAATATTTAGGCCCGTTGCCGGGGTTTATTACTGGTTGGACTTATACTTTCGAAATGATAATAGTCTGTCTGGCTGATGTAACGGCTTTCGGTATTTATATGGGGTTATGGTATCCGGAAGTGCCGCGTTGGATATGGGTACTCAGCATTATTTTCATTATTGGCGCGCTGAATCTTTGTAAAGTCAAAGTATTTGGCGAAATGGAATTCTGGCTATCGATTCTGAAAGTTGCGGCGATCAGTGCCATGATTATTGCTGGGGCTGGCATTATTCTGTTTGGTTTCAGCGGCCATTTTCAGGCGACAGGCGTTCAAAATCTGTGGCAACACGGTGGGTTTATGCCTAATGGATTTGGCGGCATCATTGAGTCTCTGGCTGTCGTTATGTTTGCTTTCGGTGGTATTGAAATCATCGGAATTACATCCAGTGAAGCTAAAAATCCGGCGAAAATGATCCCGCAAGCGATCAATTCTATCCCGTTTCGTATCCTACTATTTTATGTACTGACTATTTTTGTATTAATGGCAATTTACCCTTGGAGAAGCATCGGTCAGGAAGGTAGTCCATTTGTCGCAATATTTCAGGGATTGGGAATTAGTTCGGCGGCAAATATTTTGAATATTATCGTGATTACAGCGGCAATTTCGGCTATTAACAGCGATATTTTTGGTGCGGGTCGGATGATGTACGGTATGGCGGAGAAAGGATTAGCGCATAAAAAATTTATGAAACTAAGTCGTAACGGCGTGCCTTGGGTGACCATCATGGTGATGACATTGGCATTGTTGTGTGCTGTTGTCCTGAATTACTTACTCCCTAAACAGGTGTTTGTAATCATTGCTTCGATTGCCACTTTTGCTACGGTATGGGTCTGGTTAATGATTTTGTTTTCTCAGTTTGCTATGCGCAGAAAGATGTCACCGGAAGAAGCACAAAAATTAAAATTTCCAGTACCGATGTGGCCTGTTGCACCGATTCTGACTATCGTGTTTATGATATTTATTATTGCTGTTCTGAGTTACTTCCCTGCGACACGAATTGCGTTTTATGTAGGAGGCGTATGGATCTTGCTGTTAACTGCGGCCTATTATTTATGGATTCGAAACAATGTCATCATTGTTAACGAGAAAACATAATATAAATATTATAGAAGCCGTCTTGTTGCTGACTGAATAAGACGGTTTCCGCGGAAAATTGGTCAAAAATCTGCAATAAAACACCTGAGCCATTCTTTTATTGTAATTAGCCTGACATGAAAGCTGATTTGTCTCAGTGATCGTGGCAAACTAACGGGTCAATGAATTTATGGGGCTGGAGGGGCTTTTGGACAAGATTTTTATCGATGAGGCAGTGGCTGAATTATATACCATTCAGGATATGTTGCGCTGGTCTGTCAGCCGGTTTAATGCGGCGAATATTTATTATGGACATGGTACAGACAATCCTTGGGATGAAGCTCTGCAACTGGTTCTTCCATCGCTGTTTCTGCCGCTGGACATTCCACAAGAAATGATGACAGCACGTCTGACATCAACTGAACGTCATCGTGTTGTCGAACGGGTTCTTCGCCGTATTAATGATCGTATTCCTGTTGCTTACTTGACTAACAGAGCCTGGTTCTGTGGTCATGAATTTTATGTTGATGAACGGGTTCTGGTTCCACGCTCACCGATTGGTGAACTGATTAATAATGAATTTTCAGGACTGACCTCTGATGAACCCGCCAATATCCTTGATCTCTGTACAGGTAGTGGTTGTATCGCCATCGCCTGTGCATATGCTTTCCCGGAAGCGGAGATAGATGCGGTGGATATTTCCGCTGATGTATTGGCAGTGACTGAACAGAATATTCAGAATCACAACCTTGAGCATCAGGTAATTCCTATTCGTTCTGATCTGTTCCGCGATATGCCGCCGGTTAAGTACGATCTTATCGTCACTAATCCACCTTATGTCGATGCTGAGGATATGAGTGATTTGCCGGAAGAGTTCCGCCGTGAGCCTGAATTGGGGCTGGCTGCGGGTTCAGATGGTTTAAAACTGGCACGCCGCATTCTTGCAACTGCTCCTGATTTTCTTACAGAACAGGGTGTGTTGATTTGTGAAGTTGGCAACAGCATGGTGCATTTGATTGAACAATATCCTGATGTGCCATTTACTTGGCTGGAGTTTGAATATGGTGGAGACGGTGTCTTTATGATGACACGTCAACAGCTTATCGAACATCACGAGCATTTTCGTTTATTCAAAGACTGATAGTTGGCTGGGTTGCTGTTGCGGTCATTAATGTAGAACTTGCAGAGTTAAATATAGAGCTAAATAAAAATTAAATAAAAGAACAATTAACAGGAAGGAACTGAGATGGCTGGAAATAGTATCGGGCAGTTTTTCCGGGTCACCACCTTTGGTGAATCTCACGGTTTGGCGTTGGGATGCATCGTCGATGGTGTGCCGCCGGGTATCACAATCACAGAAGCGGATTTGCAAATTGATCTAGACAGGCGCCGTCCGGGAACTTCCCGTTATACAACGCAGCGCCGTGAGCCGGATCAGGTTCGTATTCTTTCCGGTGTATTTGAAGGGGTAACGACCGGTACCAGTATCGGCTTACTGATTGAAAATACGGATCAACGTTCTCAGGATTACAGTGCGATTAAAGACGTGTTCCGTCCGGGACATGCTGATTACACTTATGAACAGAAATATGGTATCCGTGACTATCGTGGTGGTGGCCGTTCTTCTGCCCGTGAAACGGCAATGCGAGTTGCGGCAGGTGCGATAGCAAAAAAATATTTGCTGGATAAGTATGGTATTCGTGTCCATGCCTGTTTGAGTCAGATGGGTAACATCCATTGCGACTTAAAAGATTGGGAACAGGTGGAACAAAACCCATTTTTCAGTCCTGATGAAACCAAACTTGAACAACTTGATGCCTTGATGCGTGAGCTGAAAAAAGCGGGTGATTCTATTGGCGCGAAAGTGACGGTTGTGGCGGAAAATGTGCCAGCCGGATTGGGAGAACCCGTTTTCGACCGCCTTGATGCTGATATCGCTCATGCGCTGATGAGTATTAACGCAGTAAAAGGCGTTGAAATTGGTGAAGGTTTTGGCGTTATTAATCTGCGTGGTAGTGAAAACCGGGATGAAATTACGGCTCAGGGTTTCACCAGTAATAATGCGGGTGGAATTCTGGGAGGGATCAGCAGCAGCCAGCCAATTATTGCTCATATTGCATTGAAACCCACTTCCAGCATCATGGTGCCGGGCAAAACGGTGAACCGTCAAGGTGAAGAGGTAGAAATGGTCACCCGTGGTCGCCACGATCCTTGTGTTGGTATCCGGGCGGTACCGATTGCAGAAGCCATGATGGCTATTGTTCTGATGGATCATATATTACGCCAGAGAGCACAGTGCGCGGATGTTGAATCCAGTCTTCCCCGTTGGTGATTGGGAAGATGAAGCTAGCCTTGAAATCCCGGATATTGAAATGGGTAGCTGAATACGGATAAGCAGTTTCTTTTGATGGGATAAAATATGGACTGGTTATTATCAGGGGCGGAAATTTATGCCCTGCTCTTTCTGGTTGCGATGATCGCGGGATTTATTGATTCGATTTCTGGCGGTGGCGGTTTACTGACCATCCCTGCGTTGCTGTCAGTCGGCGTCTCGCCTGTGCAGGCGTTGGCGACAAACAAATTGCAGGCAGTGGGGGGTTCTTTCTCTGCCAGTCTCTATTTTGTCCGTTATGGCGCGGTTGATCTTAAATCTCAGCGCCTTGCCATACTGATGACGTTGCTTGGTTCAATGGCTGGAGCCATGATTGTCCAGTTTATCAAACCGGATTTTCTCAGCCAGCTATTACCGGTTCTGGTCATTATTATTGGCCTTTACTTCCTTTTGACCCCAACGATAGGTAGGGAAGATCGTCATCGTCGTCTGGCTCCGGTGGCATTTGCCTGTCTTATCGGGGGTGGATTGGGTGTATACGATGGTGTATTTGGTCCCGGTGTTGGCTCATTTTATGCGTTAGCTTATGTTACCCTGTGTGGTTATAACCTGGCGAAATCCACCGCTCATGCCAAAGTATTGAATTTTGCCTCTAACATGGGGTCACTGGTGTTATTTATCCTTGGCGGTCAGGTTTTGTGGGTATTGGGTCTTGTTATGCTGGCAGGGCAGGTAATCGGTGCACGGCTGGGAGCACGTTTGGTTTTAACACATGGTCAAAAACTTATTCGCCCTATGATCGTGACTATCTCTTTTTTGATGAGTATTAAATTATTGAATGATAATCACGGAGATACGATCCGTACCTGGCTGGCGTTTTATTTCTGATTCAGGATTTTGTTTTTAATTCATGACAACGCATAACTATCAACAACTTATAGATATTTTTAATCGCTGCTTTGGCGACGAATACAATACACATCTGGTAAAAGGTGATAATGAACCTGTTTATCTGCCGGCAGATGAAGACGTGCCTTATAACCAGATCGTGTTTGCTCATGGCTTCTATGCCAGTGCGTTACATGAAATTGCCCATTGGTGCATTGCGGGTAAAGAGCGTCGGAAACGGGTGGATTTTGGCTATTGGTATTGCCCAGATGGGCGTGACGCACAGACGCAAAGTGAATTTGAGAAAGTAGAAATTAAACCCCAGGCGCTTGATTGGATGTTTTGTACCGCCGCGGGTTTTCCGTTCAATATCAGTTGTGACAACCTTGAAGGGGATTTTGAACCTGATAGGCTGGCTTTTCAGCGTAAAGTTCATGAGCAAATCACGGACTATTTAGCACGGGGAATACCGGCAAGAGCGGAGTGCTTTATTCAGGGACTACAATCGTTCTACAATACGCCCCTATTGAAAGCGGAACATTTTCCTTACCCGGAAGATATATTTGCAGATTGAAATTGAATTTAAGGAAAGATAATGCTCGCTGAGTTTGAAACGCGTATTTTGGCACAAATTGATGACATGGTAGATCATGCCAGTGATGATGAATTATTTGCTGGTGGCTATCTCCGCGGGCATCTCACTTTGGCGGTGGCGGAATTGGAACAGGAAGGCGCTCATACGGCTGAACAACTTCATGATCGTGTTGAAGAAAGTATCCAAAATGCGATTAAAGCAGGAGAATTGGCGCCACCGGATCAGATTCTGGTTCTCCATACCTGGCAGCGTCTGCTGGATAATGCTAAAACTCAATATCCTCTTTAACGGTGGGGAGCAGTCACTTACGAAACCAGGTGTCGTAAGTTTCTGGATCGGCAGTGAAGCCAGCAGGTAAAGCGCCATCTTTGGCGACATTATGTATCTTATTTGAGATATATCTGCAAAAAGATTGAGATGTATTGAGCTGCACTGCCCAAAAGTTACACAAATATTTTACTCTTGGGCGGTGCGGTTTCTTATGGTTTTTCGGTTTTAACTTCGCGGCCTTTTAGTAGCTTTCTGATCCAAAAACGGTTTGGATGAAGGGCTGCCAGTGTTTCATTATCCAGTGGCAAGGGTTCCTCAAAGATCTGCCCTGCAAGGATTTCCGCACTTAGTGGTGCAGAGCATAATCCACGGGAACCTAATGCTCCGATAACAAACAAATTGGAATAACAGGGGGCATCTGTGACAGGATTTCCTGTGCGGATTTGTTCTGATAGATCCTGATAGTTTTCCATTATTTCACTGAGATTCGGCACATTTCCCACCATTGGCATATGGTCGCGAATAACACAACGAATACTCTGGCGAGATTTTCCGGCGGAAACATCAACCTGACTTACCCATCCTGCATCAGGTAAACATTTCAGTAATCGATCACGATTCTCTTGTTGTTCTGTTTCAGAATATTCGCTATCAAACTGATGGCGTTGATAACTGGCACCGATGCAGTGGTACTGATTACTTGGATTAGCCGGTGTCATATAGCCATCATAGCAAAGCACATTTTTCAATTTACTTAGCTCTATCGTGGTTGGAATATGGCTGACTTGACCACGAACGGCGGTAACCGGCAATTTTTCGGTTTGTCCAAATTGGGGCAGGCGATAGCCATTGGCAATCACTACTGTTTTATGGTGTGTGCTTAAGCGTTGTCCTTGATGCATCAAATGCAGTTGCCAACCATTTTCGCTATGGTCAATAGCGGTAATTTCATGATTGAAGAAACAGATCATCCCTTGCTGTTGTGCTAATTCTGTTGCCGCTTTGGTCAATTCGGCCGGGCAGAGCCATCCCCCTTGTGGATAGTGAATGCCATGGTGATTAATATCCAGTCCACATTCTTCACTCAATTGGCGGCGGTTCATACCAACAGCGATTTCATCCGGCCATTCTGTTGCCAGAATTTTTTCAATTTTTCTGCTTCTTTTTTCATCATAAGCAAGCTGGCTGACCCCACACCATTGATGGTCAAAATGAATTCCCTGAGCGGATAGCTGATCATACTGATGGTGGGCAAAAGTAAATGCAGATGTAAAGAATTTTTCGAGCTCATTACTATTACCGTTAAGTAACGGGTAGAGCGCTCCCTGACGATTACCGGATGCACCTTGTGCCGGAAATTCATCCTGACAATAAAGAGTCACTTGCGCGCCACGACGCAGTAGCGCAAGAGCGGTGAGAATACCGGCAATACCACCGCCGATAATCGCGATATCATCTGTGTGGCTTGCTGCTGGACGGGCAAACCACGGTGTGGGCAATGACTGAGATTTCTGTGTTGCCAGAACCCCGGTCAGCATTTCTCTTTTGCGACCAAATCCTTTTACTTTACTGACATTAAAACCTGCTTGTTGTAAACCACGACGGACGATACCGGCAGAAGTAAAGGTGGCAAAGGTGCCGTCTGGGCGGGCAAATTGCGCCATTGCGGCAAACAGCTGTTCGCTCCACATTTGTGGGTTTTTTGCAGGCGCGAAGCCATCTAAAAACCAGGCATCTATTTTACCGTAAAGGCTGGAATCCATTGTTGGCAACAGATCATTAACGTCACCAAACCATAAATCCAGTGTGATCGTTCCATTTGCCATAATTAGCCGATGGCAGCCTGCCAACGGTTGAGGCCATTGCTGGCAGAGCTGTTGTGAAAAAAGGCCAAGCTCAGGCCAGCGTTGATGAGCGACCCGTAAGTCACAGGTTTTCAGTGGGTATTTTTCGAAGCTAATGAAATGCAGACGTTTTAGCGGGGCATCAGGATTTTGTTGCCGAAATGCATCAAATGATTGCCATAGTGTCAGAAAATTCAAGCCTGTTCCGAAGCCAGTCTCTGCTATAACACAGTTAGTACGGGAATGAGAGCTGAATCGTTGGGGAAAGTGGTTACCGTTAAGGAATACATAACGGGTTTCTTCCAATCCATCCTGATTTGAAAAGTAAACGTCGTCGAATTGTGCTGAAACCGGAGTACCCTGATCATTCCAGCTCAGGGTTGCGGTACAAATGGCAGAGTTTTTCACGGTAATGCCTGCAATGTTACTGATAATAACATGATTTTAGCGGTGTTAAGCTTAATGTGCCACCTGACAGGAGAAGAGATTGGAAACCCATAAGGGATGCGTTAAATACGGCCATTTAAACTTGTTTTATACTATTTTATACCGGTCAATAATGTTGCTTTTTACGCTTTTATTTAAATCATGTTGCCCTTTATGTCGTTAATGTGATTAAACGCTAAAATAAATTTATGTAAGCTATTAACTCAGGACGGGATCCCACTTTAATTATAAAAAGAATATTATCTGAAAAACTGCACCTTAATCAGTTAGTGTCCAACTTTTGGGGTGCAGTTCAACAAATCGGGGGTTAAGTCTATAAAGAAATATGAAATTTACACAGTTTTTTAAATTCCTTTGACTGTGTTTCCTTTAAGTGTGAGGAAATAATATCAATCATTGATATCACTTTGCACTTGGCTGCTGCTTTATCACTGTTTTTTCGATTGACTTCTTCAATATAAGATGAGCATAACTTACAAAATTCAGCTACTCTTTTTTCAAGGATATTTGAGTCTTTATCGATAAAATCGTAATAGCGGTAATTATTAGCCTGCTTTAGGTAATCTGAATTTGGTATAGGTGCTCGTATGAATGTTTTCTCTGAATTTAATCCAGAAATATCCTTATTGTGGCTCTTGTATATAGACTCTAATAACCGCTGATTTTTACTGGATATAATCATAATTAGTCCATAGAGGGTGATGAATGCTCCAATTAGGATGTGGTTCTGTTGTGACATAATCAACCTAATATTGTTAATTTTGTTGATGTATTGTGATGATAGATTTATGTCTATGTTAAAAGCCACTAAAATCCATACAATACCAACGCTTAATAGAAGATAACCCAGTCCTCTCATTATTAACCCCCATAAAGTTATTGGGTGGAAGTGTTCTAACTTACTTAGGCCTTACAATGAACCGACCATTTTATATGACATAACATCATTACAATCATTTTGTGTGTGAATAATGGTTTTATTACTAATAAAGTCAGAAAATTTTTTATTTCAAAATGTTTGTTACTGTAAGTTTGGAGAATTTAAGTAATTCTGCTAGTAAGATAACATAAAAGCCGATTGTTTTCATAAAAATTCTATTCATGATTATAGCGGATATTATTAAACTCGTTTCTAATTATAAGAAAACGTAATAAAAATAACAGACATAGTTATCTCTATATAAATTAAACTTTTAATCATTATTCAGATACCTGATGAGTCCGGGTGTTTTGTGTTGAGAGCTTGAAATTTATTGTCATCCATTGCCATCTGAATAACTTTTGCCACGCTCTATGTAGGTTAGTTGTTGTTTTGACCAGAAAATATATTGGGATCTTTCGATGGATGAATTTTTCTTCGTAATTTTATCCTGATCGGACTTGTTCGGCGTACAAGTGTACGCTAAAGTGCTGTTAGATTGATAGAGATCCCGCAGATAAACATATTTAATGAGGTATTTAATGAAGCGTGCAGTGATCACTGGATTGGGTATTGTCTCCAGCATTGGTAATAACCAGAAAGAAGTACTGGCATCTCTGAAAGAAGGTCGCTCTGGGATAACTTTCTCCGAAGAATTCAAAGAGATGAAAATGAGAAGTCACGTCTGGGGTAATGTAAAACTGGATACTACAGGGTTAATAGACCGAAAAGTTCAGCGTTTCATGAGTGATGCTTCTGTTTATGCTTATCTGGCGATGGATGAAGCAATTAAAGATTCTGGCCTGACTGATGATCAGGTTTCTAATATTCGTAGTGGATTAGTTGTGGGTTCTGGTGGCGGTTCTCCACATAACCAGGTGGCTGCCGCTGATGGTATGCGTTCTCGTGGTTTACGTGGTGTGGGGCCTTATATGGTCACTCGTGCAATGGCTTCCGGTGTGTCAGCTTGTCTTGCAACCCCTTTTAAAATCAAAGGGGTAAACTACTCTATCAGTTCTGCTTGTTCTACCTCGGCTCATTGTATTGGTCATGCGGCTGAACTTATTCAGTTAGGAAAACAGGATATTGTTTTTGCTGGCGGTGGTGAAGAGCTGTGTTGGGAAATGAGCTGTGAATTTGATGCGATGGGCGCACTTTCAACGAAATATAACGAAACGCCTGAACAAGCTTCCCGTACTTATGATAAAAACCGTGATGGTTTTGTTATTGCTGGCGGCGGCGGTATTGTTGTTGTTGAAGAATTGGAGCATGCATTAGCACGCGGCGCACACATATACGCTGAAATTGTTGGGTATGGCGCTACATCTGATGGCGCGGATATGGTGGTTCCATCCGGTGAAGGCGCAGTTCGTTGTATGCATATGGCGTTGCAAGGTGTGAAAGGTTCTATTGACTATGTGAATACGCATGGTACTTCCACACCAGCGGGTGATTTGAAAGAGTTGGAGGCTATCAGGGAAGTATTTGGTGATACAACACCTGCAATTTCTGCAACAAAAGCGATGACAGGTCATTCACTCGGCGCTGCCGGTGTACATGAAGCGATTTATAGCCTGCTGATGTTAGAACATAGTTTTATTGCACCGAGCATTAACATTGAAGATCTTGATGATAAAGCGGCGGGCATGAATATTATTACGAAACCTACCGAACAAAAGTTGAATACAGTAATGTCCAACAGCTTTGGTTTTGGTGGTACGAATGCTTCCCTGGTAATGAGCAAGTATTTGGGGTAATTCTCTTATCAGGTTTGGACAGTGCTCAGATAAAAGCAATAACTTTTAGCGCATTTTAGCGGCTAGGGTGAGCGAAACGAGTCAACTTTGTGTACTAAAATGTACACTCCTGTTTCTGTGCACTGTCTGTATCACCATTATTTTGTTTATTGATCCTACTAATCACATACTCGGAAGAGAGTCCTTCAGAATAATTTAATTTTAAAATTCACCTATTTCAATAAACGAGACGACAGGAATATTCTTATTACATTGGCAATTGTTAATGATATTAAATGCTCGGTGTCATTTAGTGATTATTTAACGGTGAATCGAGAATTTTAAATCATGGATTCGGCGAAAAGTGAAGGCTCATAAAAATTGAGGTTTAATATGAATTAAATCCTATTTTTCTGAGCGTTAATTTTCGTGAAAGATAACATTAATGTAATGTAAAGTGTGTTTTTATCTTTTCAGTGACAAAAGCCCATAATTTTTTGATAATAATTATGGGCTTTTGTTTATCAGGCTTTAGTTTCAGCAGCCATTTACTGAATACGGCGCTTACGGATGATGCGTAATACTGGAGGAATAATCAGAACCAATACTGCCAATATCAATAAACTCTGAGCAATCGCGCTGTTCCACAGAATTCCAAATTCTCCATTACTGATGGAAAGTGCGCGACGTAAATTTTGTTCCAGCATTTCTCCCAATACGAAACCAAGAATTAATGGTGACATGGGGAAATTCATTTTCCTTAGAATATAACCGAAAACGCCCAGCCCTATCATCAGCAGAAGATCGAATGTAGTACTGTGTACCGCATATACACCAACGGCTGAAACAGTAGCAATGGCAGGGACAAGGAACCATAACGGAATAGTTAACATCCGGGTGAATAGACCTATCATTGGGATATTCATGATTAGCAGGATAATGTTGGCAATCAGTAATGCTGCAATTAATCCCCAAACGATATCCGGTTGCTCAGTAAACATTCCCGGACCCGGCGTAATGTTATAGAGTGTTAATGCACCCATCATAACGGCAGTGGTGCCTGAACCTGGAACTCCTAATGTTAGCATTGGAATAAAGGAGCCACAGGCCGAAGCGTTGTTAGCAGCTTCTGGCGCTGCAACGCCACGAATATCACCTTTACCAAATGAATCGCTGTTTCCACTGATCCTTTTCTCGGTCATATAGGTAATTGCGCTGGCAATTGTCGCCCCTGCACCAGGCAAAATACCGACAAAGAAACCGATAAAAGATGACCTGATTGTTGGCATGGCGCATTCAGCCGCTTCCTTGCAGTTAAACAACAAACGGCCTGTTTTGCGGATCATGGTTTTGCCGGTTGATGTATTTTCTAGCATCAGCAGAATTTCGCTGACAGAGAACAGTCCTATTACTACAACGATAAACTGAATGCCATCTGACAGATGCACGTTGTCGAAAGTAAAACGGTAAACCCCGGTGTTGGCGTCTACTCCGACAGTTGCCAGACCTAATCCTATCAGTGCCGCTAATAGTGATTTCAGCGGATTCTGACTCATCATGCTACCCAGACAGGCAATAGCAAAAACCATAAGAGCAAAATATTCAGCAGGGCCGAAAGCTAATGACCACTGCGCCAGTAATGGCGCAAACAAAATAATGCCGAAAATTGCCAGTAAAGAACCACAGAAAGAACTGACTGCGGAAATAGACAGCGCCACACCCGCACGGCCTTGTTTTGCCATCGGATAACCATCCAGCGCGGTCATAATGGCAGCGGCATCGCCGGGAACATTCAGCAGAATCGATGATATACGCCCACCATACTCACAGCCGATATAAACAGTTGCTAATAAGATCAGAGCCGATTCAGCAGGCAGTTTTAACGCGAAAGCCAGTGGCAGAAGAATCGCGACACCATTAATCGGCCCAAGCCCCGGTAACAGGCCAACAATCGTACCGACAAAACAGCCAATTAAAGCAATAATCAGGTTTTGCGGCACCATTGCAACTTCAAACCCCTGACTGAGATACATCCAGGTTTCCATAAAATTCTCCGTCAGTTGAGCCAGTTGCCGAGAGGCAGGGTTACATCGAGTAAGCGGTCAAAGGCGAAATAGAGCGTGACGCCAAGGAACACCCCGGAAATGATTGCGGCAGGCAGTGTCGCGTTAAATAACAGGGCGACACTAAATGTCAGCAGGGCGGTAGCCAGAGGAAAACCCAGCCATTCAAATGCCCAGCCATAAATAACTAAAGAGACAATCAGCAGCATCAGGCGACGAATAACCGATGCGTCAGGCCAGTGACTCTGTTCTGGTTTTTTGAAAAGCAGCAATAAAGCACAGAGAGCCATCAGAGACAGAATAATCATTGGGAAAGGTCTGGGCCCCAGAGGTTCATAAGTATATTCACTTTGGATCCCCCAACCAACAACCATACCGATGATACAGAGTACTAACCAAACAGCCGCGAAGAGGCGATCGCTCATGATAATTACCTTGTTATTTGGCTAAACCGAAAGCTTTGGCTTGTTCACGATACTGTGCAATCTGTTTTTTCACATAGCTGTCCAGCTCCTTGCCGGTCATGTTGAATTCGAACAATCCACGGATATCCCGCTGCTTTTTAAAAGCATCTGTTTGTTGTAATTTATTAAAAGTATCGACCCACCACTGATACGCTTCATCGGAGACTTCTGGTCCCATATAAAATCCGCGGATAATCGGCCATACCAAGTCATAGCCTTGCTCTTTGGCGGTAGGGATATCGGCTAAATCACCCTCCAGCCGTTTATCTGAATAGACAGCCAGAACACGGATTTTGTCTCCACTCAGGTAAGGCATCATCTCGCTCAGATCACCGGAGACAGCCTGAATATGGTTACCCAGCAGAGCCGTGACAGGTTCACCACCTCCCTCAAAAGCGACATAACGCATTTTGTGAGGATCAACACCAACCTCTTTTGCCAGCAGTGCTGTTTTCATCCAGTCCTGGCTGCCGATGGAAGCGCCGGCGCCAAACACAATGCTGGTGGGATTGTCTTTGAAAGCATTCATCAGATCTTTCAGGGTGTTATAAGGAGAATCAGCACGGACGGCAATCATGCCATAATCAGTACCAACACTTGCCAGCCAGCGAACATCATTAACGTTGTAGCGGCCAAATTTTCCCTGAGACAAATTGAGCAGAGAACCGCCGGAAAAGGCGACGATGGTCCCCGCTTCAGCAGGCCGCTGTGCGACGATAGCGTTGTAAGCGACAGCACCAACACCACCGGGCATAAAGGTGACGCGCATAGGTTTACTGATCTCTTTCGTATCCAGTAATGAAACCTGTACCAGTTTGCAGGTCAGATCAAACCCGCCACCCGGTTTTGCCGGGGCAATACATTCAGTTCTGCCGGGGGCGTCGGCAGCAAAAACACTGCTTGCGCTAAATAGTAAAACGGTTGCCGCTAATATTTTGATTATTATAGCTTTCATTTGTTTTCTCTCATCAATACCCGTGTAAGATATAGCCACCATAAACGGATCTGGTTGACTTAATTGATAATAACAAAACCTTTCATTTACCTTTCATTAATAAGAAAAGTTGTTGATATGTGATTTCAATCGCTTAATTTGCGTAGCGTTTCGCATTAATGAGTTAACAAATGGCGGCAGACTTTCTTTTTTGTTTGGGTTTGTTGTAAGTTTCTCGTAGTGCTGATGTTGCTTTGTTTGGTGTTAAGAAACGTAAAGAGAAATTATTCAAAGATGATGTGGTTTTTGGCAAAAATAGCCGTAAAATTTCGCTCAATACAGGGGAGAGATAAAGTGAAAAGCTTGAAGGGTTTGTCTGTTATCTGGAACAGCCGCCTGTAGGCGACTGTTTAACCGTTTTGCATCTTTATGTTTATTGATTGGTTACTCGAAGTGCATGATTTCATCGATGTCAAGCGGTGCTGGATTTTGTCGGCAGCAAGGGCATGTCACGTAAGCTATTCCAGGTGCTCTGTTTGAGTCAACTTCAGCTTGGAAAGCTTGTTTTAAGCATTCCGTGTGCATTGGATAGCTCTCGGGGCCGCCGTGATTGCAACTGAGTTGGTAAAAAGGCTTGTCATTATTTTCAAGACAAATGGTACATTCTTTTGTTGTATCTGGCTCAATGTGTGGCATGTGACTTCTCCTAATATGAGGGATTATTTCGCTTTTCTGGCTTAAATAGCGTTTCAAAACAGTAGATCTCTCGAAGGGAACTTGATCTGGTTTTTGCGATCTGATTAATCGCAAAAAATCACAAATTACTAAAATCACTCGTTGAACTGAGTTATGCAAATTATAGCACCTATATTCCGAAATGAATGGCGCTTAATGCTAAAAATTTTTCATAGAACTTATCTGATGGTAGCTTTTTTGTATCTTTGCTTAAATATTCCTCATGTGTATATTGATGCTAAACATCTTCTGAATTACATTGTAGTTCAACAAGGAGGCTTATTATGGCTACAAATCAACTAGTACAAACCCGTATTGATGGTGAAATCAAAGCAGAGGCTGCTGCGGTTCTCGCCGCTATGGGGCTCACTGTGTCAGATGCTGTTCGCATGATGCTAACACGAGTTGCAAGAGAAAAAGTATTACCATTTGAACCATTAGTTCCGAACGAAACGACAATCGCAGCAATGAAAGAAGCTCGTAAAGGGGGTGGAAAATCATTCTCCACTGTCAAAGATTTAATGGCTGATCTCAATGTGAACGACTGAATACACAAGTCAATTTAAACTCGATTACAAAAGAGAAAAAAAGGGTAAACATCGTGCTATTCTTGACGATGCTATAATGTTGGTTATCAATGAATTAGCCTTGGATAATCCACTGGAGTCAAAATACTGTGATCATGCGCTGACTGGAGATTGGAAGGATTTCCGAGATTGTCATATTAAGCCGGACCTTATACTGATTTACCAAAAACCTGACGAGGGCACATTACGGCTTGTTCGCCTTGGTTCGCATTCCGAACTTGGATTATAGGGATAACTAGCTCTACCTTATTTTTTATAGCTACCAACTTAATAAACCCACTTCGGTGGGTTTATTATGGAATTTATTTCATGATGGTATCAACAGAATCGAGAACAGGTGAATTATCAGAAACGTTGGGTGTAACGAGTCAGGTTCTTTCTTCAACAGCTTTGTGTGGTTATATCAGGCATTGTCTAATCTTTTAATGCTAACGTGGTGACCTGTGTTGTTTAGTCAGCGGTTGCAAGTGCTTCCACTCATTTATCTCTATTGTCAGTTTTCAACGATAAGAAAAGCAGCAAATTATAAACCGGATAACCTACAAGATAATATGAAATAACATCCTTTATTATGCTTATTAAAATCAAGGAGATATCTTTAAAATGCGCTTACTATTAGTGGAAGATCACCCTGAATTATTGCATTGGCTGCAAAAAGCACTGAGTAGTGCAGGGTTTGCTGTAGATGTTGCTAGTGATGGCATCATTGCTGATCAATTATTGCAGACAGAAAATTATGCGTTGTTGATTCTGGATGTTTCTTTACCAAGGTTGAATGGTCTTTCACTGTTAGTTCGTTTACGTAAGCGGGGACAAAATCTGCCGGTATTATTACTGACGGCTAAGGCTGATGTTTCTGATCGGGTAAAAGGGCTTAATTCCGGCGCTGATGATTATTTGACTAAACCTTTTGATTTACGGGAATTGGAGGCGCGTATCCGGGCATTACTTCGGCGTAGTGCAAATGTTTCACAGGAGACCTTGATATTTGGCTCCCTAGTTTATCAAGATGAAGGTTATTTTATTTTGAACGATGAGCCACTGGCTTTGACACCGCGGGAACTCTCTGTTTTAACAACACTGTTCCATCGTCGCGGAAGGCCGGTTTCTAAACAACAGCTCTTTGAACAGGTATTTGCACTGTCAGATGAGGCGAATCCACAAAGTATTGAACTTTATGTACACCGGGTCCGGAAAAAATTATCAGGTAGCAGTGTCGGGATCAGCACATTACGGGGATTAGGTTATCGCCTGGAGTGCCAGGACGAATGAAATTATTCAAAGTGCCGAAGTCATTGTTTCATCAGTTACTGTTGTTTTTTGGCGTTCCGTTGTTTTTGTTAGGCGGCCTGTCTGTTTATACCCATTATTTTAGTGCAAAAAACGCGGCTACATTGGCTTATGACCGTACTTTACTGGCATCAGCCCGAACCGTGGCAGAACGGTTGACCGTTGAGAATAACCGATTGATTGTCGATGTACCTTATGTGGTTTTGGATAGTTTTGAGCGAAATATGAATGATCGGCTGTTCTATCAGGTGTTATCTCCTGAAGGGAAAATAATTTCTGGTTATGATGATTTGCCGTTAATACCTGAATATACGCCGCGTTCCAATTTATACACTGCGTTGGTCTATTTTTATGATGCGGAATATCACGGTCAGCCTATTCGGGTTGCCGCGCTTTATCAGCCGATCAATGAAGGTGGAATGATGGGAATGGCGTTAATACTGGTTGCTGAAACGGTGGCTTCCCGTCATTATTTTGCGCAACAATTATTAATATCTTCTTTGCTGAGTCAGGGGGCTGTTGTCGGTTTGACTTTGATTCTGGCTTATTTTTTGTTGAAACAATTACTCAAACCACTACACAAACTCTCTGGTGTCATGGTTCGTCGCCCCGCTAATGATCTTACTCCGTTACCGGATATGTTGCCGTGGTCAGAACTTTCTCCGTTATTACATGCATTTAATCGCTATATAGAACGGCTGAAACTGATGGTTAGCCGACAGAAAAGATTCAGTGCGGATGCTTCTCATCAACTCAGAACACCATTAACGGTATTGAAAACCCAGGTGGCGGTCGCATTTGCCTGCCAGGATCCTGAACAATGGAAAGAGAGCTTACGGGCTATTGATAATACGTTGGATAATACGATTTCTCTGACAGACCGTTTATTACAGCTCTCTCGGTTAAAAGCGCATGAAAAGGAAGCTGTTCAAGATTATAAACCGGTCAATTTAGTCGAATTGTTGCAACAGGCGTGTTTTTCTCGCTTGCAACAGGCTGAAAGTAAACACATTGATTTGGGTTATGAAGGAGAAAATATTCAGTGGATAAAAGGCGAACCTGTATTACTGACAGAAATGTGCGCCAACTTATTAGACAATGCAATTAAATATACGCCGGAAGGCGGAATTGTCACTTCCAGAATTATTCTCAGCCCTTGTAAGACATATTGTTATTTGGAAGTGGATGACAGTGGGCCGGGGATTGCTGAAAAAGAAGTCAATTTGTCACTGATGGCTTTTAATCGTCTTGATAATGCTGCGGGGCATGAAGGGGCAGGGCTGGGATTAGCTTTGGTGAAAGATATTAGTCTTTATCATGGTACTCATCCCCAATTATTGCCCAGTGAAACACTGGGCGGCTTATTAGTAAGAATTCCTTTCAGGCTTTCTGATGGTTAATTTTCTGCGATTTTTTTGTTTTACGGCCAAAAAGAGGAACACGTAATTGTTGTGCCAGTATGACACCTAATAGTGTTATGCCGCCACCGATCAGATGGTAACTGTGAACTTTTTCGTGTAGAGCCAGAATAGCGATAATCGTTGTGAATATCGGCGTCAAATTCATAAATATGGCAGTAGTATTGGCGCCAAGTTTTATGACACCTTGTATCCATAAATAAGGGGCAAGGATAGAGGCGGGAATACCGGCAAATAAGACTAACGAGAGATTGTTGGCATTCAATTGAACATCGTTAGTCAATAGGAAGTTTGGCAGTAATAACAGGACGCCAAAAGTAATCTGCACATACAGGGATTGCCAGTTTGGTAATGGAATAGACCAGTGTTTGGTTAATACGCCATAGAGTGCGTAGGAGGTAGAGGCAATCAACATCATCAATTCACCGCGGCCTAAACCGTGTTGCAACAATGACATGGGATCACCGGTACTGACCAACCAGACTAAACCAAACAGCGATAGAACAGTACCAAGAGCAATGCCAACAGTGGGAACAACACGTAAAATAAATATGCTGATGACAACAGTTAAAAGCGGAATCAATGAGCTAAGAATTCCCATAAATGTTGCACTGATGCTGTGTGCGGCGTAATAGGCCAAGCTTTGGTAAAGTACCATACCAAGTGCGCCAAGGACTAATAACTTCCACCAATATTGACGGATTGTTTTCCATTGGCGAATAACAGGCAGTGCAACAAAGGGAGTTAATGTGAGAAAGGCCAAGAACCAGCGATAAAAAGAGATTGCAGCCGGATCAATCACTGTAGCGGAGGCTTTACTCACCACGGCATTAATTGACCAAATTAGGACTGCCAGAAGCGGGAAAATCATATTCATATAGATGAGTCGCATTGAGATAGAAATGAGTGTTTAGTCTAACGGTGTCTGATTTATTATATATAACGATAATCAGACAATAGATAAGGCAATTGAGACAATATGGCAGAAAAACTTCATATCCCTGTGAAAGTAATGGATATTCCGGCCAGTATTTCTTTCCGTAGCGAATTATTCAGTGCGGACACCGAGTGTTTACGTCATACCCATCCATTCGGGCAACTTATTTATGTCGTCTGTGGTGTAATGGCAATGAATGTTGGAGAACAACATTTTTTAGCGCCACCGCAATTCTGTGTCTGGATACCGGAAGGAATAGAGCATTCGGGATATAGTAGAAAAGCAATGAGATTCAGGGCAATAGATATCTCTCCTGAGTGGGGGAAATTATTGCCGGATGCCCCTTGTATTATTCGACTTAGCTCAATATTCAATACGATTATGGCTGATTGTTTTGAGCGTGGATTGAAAATACCGGAAACAGAACAGGATTTACGGCTGGCTCAAGTGCTGATTGATCAGTTAATTCAGTCTCCTGTTCAGCATACTTATCTGCCTTTTTCTAAAGATAAACTTTTAGCGCCGATACTACAGGAACTTGAACGTAATCCTGCTGATAATACGTCATTGCTGCAATGGGCAAAACAGCGTTATACCTCGGAACGCACTTTGTCACGGCGTTGCCGGCAAGAATTAGGCATGTCATTTAGTGAATGGCGGCAACGGTTGCGGTTTATCCATGCTATTTCTTTGTTGGAACAAGGGAAAACCGTTAATGAAGTCGCCTTTGATGTAGGTTACAGCTCATCTTCTGCTTTTATTGCGATGTTTCAGCAACTGGCGGGTACGACGCCAGAGCGTTTCAGAAAAAGCTAATAATAAAAGAAACCGTCGTGATGGGTTTTATTACGATTAAATGGCAAAATAGTCGGCTACGTCCGTTTTATGCCACAGGATGGAATTAAGTGAAGATTCTGGTTGATGAAAATATGCCTTATGCTGAACAGCTGTTTCAGCAATTAGGGGATGTACAAGCCATTCCGGGGCGTCAGGTACCGGAAGGCGCACTGGATAACGCGGATGCGTTTATGGTCCGCTCGGTGACTAAAGTTAATGAAGAACTGCTGAAAGGCAGCACGGTAAAATTTATCGGTACGGCAACAGCGGGTACGGACCATGTGGATCAACAGTGGTTATCTCAAGCGGGAGTCGGGTTTTCTGCTGCGCCCGGATGCAATGCCATTGCTGTGGTTGAATATGTTTTCTCAGCATTAATGTTACTGGCTGAACGTGACAATTTTGACCTCAAAGATAAAATTGTCGGGATCATTGGCGTCGGTAATGTCGGTAGCCGGCTGGCCGAACGGTTATCTGCTCTTGGCATACGGGTACTCTTATGTGATCCGCCAAGAGCTGAAAGAGGTGATGCCGGTGAATTTTGGCCATTGGAAAAACTGGTCAAAGAGGCGGATATTCTGACATTCCATACGCCACTGAATCAATCAGGCCCATATAAAACACTTCATCTGGCGGGGGCTGAATTATTGTCGGCTTTGCCGGATAACCGCATATTGATTAACGCCAGCCGGGGTGAAGTTGTTGATAATCAGGCCCTGCTTGCCGAGTTGAAACGTGGTAAAAAACTCAGTGTTGTGCTGGATGTTTGGGAACCAGAACCTGATTTATCCCTACCATTACTGGAATTAGTTGATATAGGTACACCTCACATCGCGGGTTATACCCTCGAAGGTAAGGCACGCGGCACCACACAGGTATTTGAGGCTTATTGTCGATTCCTTGGTCAGCCCCGTAAAGTTGTCTTATCTGAGTTGTTGCCTGAGCCTGATTTCAGCCGGGTCGCCTTGCATGGAAATGTGACTCAAAGCACACTAAAGCGACTGATACATTTAGTGTATGATGTGCGCCGCGATGATACCCCGTTACGGCAGGTTGCCGGTCAGAAAGGGCAATTCGATCTTCTGCGTAAAAACTATTTGGAACGCCGGGAATGGTCATCTTTGACCGTGTGTTGTGATAACCGAGAGAGTGCTGAGTTGTTAGCCTCTCTTGGTTTCAGTACAGAACTGATTTAATTGGTGCAGGCATATATCTGCATGTCAGAAAGATAAGGTGGAGAAAACCAACATGTCGGAAGGATGGAATATTGCCCTGTTGGGTGCAACAGGCGCGGTAGGTGAAGCGATACTGGCGTTATTACAGGAGCGTCAGTTTCCCGTTGGTGAACTGTATCCTCTTGCCAGTGAACATAGTGCCGGTGAAAACTTGCGTTTTAATGGTAAAAGTTTAATTGTCCGTGATGTTGCTGATTTTGACTGGTCACAGGCGCAACTCGCTTTTTTTGTGGCCGGAACAGAAGCCACGGCACAATATGCTGAACAAGCGGCAGAAGTAGGTTGTCTGGTGCTCGATAGCAGCGGATTATTTGCTATGGAGCCGGATGTTCCCCTAGTTGTTCCAGGTGTGAATCCTCATGCGTTGGCGGATTATCGTAACCGTAATATTGTCGCCTTGGCGGATTGCATGACCAGTCAGGTGCTGACAGCGATTAAACCGTTGGTTGACGCCGCAGGAATTGCACGCTTACATTTGACCAATTTGTTCTCTGTCTCCGTTTACGGCAAAGCGGCGGTTGATGAATTAGCCGGGCAGAGCGCCCGTTTACTTAACGGTATCCCACCAGAGCCAGGTCGTTTCAGCAAACAACTGGCATTTAATCTTTTGCCGCTGTTGGCAGACGCTGAAGGCTCGGCGCGTGAAGAGCGTTGTCTTGTGGATCAGATACGCAAAATTTTACAGGATGAAGGATTACCCATTTCAGTCAGTTGCGTTCAGTCTTCTGTTTTTTATGGTAATGCTCAGGTAGTCCATTTGGAAACATTGCGTCCGGTTGGTGTGGAAGAAGCCCGAGAAGAATTAGAGCGGATGGTGGATATTAATGTTTCTGAGGAAGGCGATTATCCAACTCAGGTGACAGACGCATCCGGTAATGATTTGCTGAGTATTGGCTGTCTACGCAATGATTATGGTATGCCGGAGGTATTACAATTCTGGTCTGTGGCCGATAATATCCGGTTTGGTGGCGCGCTGATGGCGATTGAGACAGCAGAAAAACTGATTCAGGAGCAATTTTACTGATGTTTGGTACAGAACAAACAGAATCTGTGCCAGGTTCAAAAATGAAAATTGCATTGGGCATTGAGTACGATGGCAGCCGGTATTATGGTTGGCAGCGTCAGCAGGAAGTGAAAAGTGTTCAGGGGTGCCTTGAGGAAGCGTTATCAAAAGTTGCCAATGAACCCATATCGGTATTTTGTGCCGGCCGAACCGATGCTGGAGTGCATGCAACAGGGCAAGTCGTTCATTTTGAAACGTCTGCATTGCGCAAGGATGCGGCGTGGACAATGGGGGTGAACGCACATTTACCATCGGATGTTGCTGTTCGTTGGGTGAAAACCGTGGATGAAGATTTCCATGCCCGTTTTAGCGCGACTGCCCGACGGTATCGTTATATTATTTTTAATCATCGTTATCGTCCGGCAGTACTGGCCAGTGGCGTGACACATTTTCATTATCTATTGGATGAAAAGCGGATGCATCAGGCCGCGCAGTGTTTATTGGGGGAAAATGATTTTACCTCTTTCCGTGCGGTTCAATGCCAGTCCAAAACACCCTGGCGTAATGTGATGCATATTAATGTCAACCGCTACGGGCATTACGTCGTAATAGATATTAAAGCCAACGCTTTTGTGCATCATATGGTGCGTAATATTGTCGGTAGCTTGATGGAAATTGGTTGTGGCAATCAGGATATTAACTGGATGGCGCAATTGCTTGCTGTACAAGACCGGACGAAAGCCGCTGCGACGGCTAAAGCGGCAGGATTATATCTGGTTGCCGTTGATTACCCTGTGCAGTTTAATTTGCCGGGATCGGTTATGGGGCCTCTGTTTCTGGCCGATGATCTGATTTAACATTTTTATTTGGTTGCCGACAAGGATGTTTTGGTATAACGGGGAATATTATGGAATATCTGACACATTTCGTTGATTTTGCTAAATTTATTATTGATTTTATTCTTCATGTTGACGTTCATTTAGCAGAACTTGTCGCAGAATATGGTCATTGGGTGTATGGCATTCTGTTCCTGATTCTGTTTTGTGAAACAGGATTAGTGGTTACTCCATTTTTGCCGGGAGATTCGCTGCTATTTGTTGCGGGTGCTTTAGCGGCTTTGGATTCAAATGATCTGAATGTGCATATCATGGTGGTATTGATGATTATCGCAGCCATTATTGGCGATGCAGTGAACTATGCTATTGGCCGTGTCTTTGGCGAAAGATTATTTACCAATCCGAATTCGAAAATTTTCCGCCGGAGTTATCTGGATAAAACTCATGAGTTTTATGAAAAACACGGTGGGAAAGCCATTATTTTAGCGCGATTTGTACCAATTATCAGAACATTTGCACCATTCGTTGCAGGCATGGGGAAAATGTCTTATCGTCATTTTGCTGCTTATAACGTGATTGGCGCACTGGTTTGGGTACTGTTATTCACCTATGCTGGTTATATATTCGGTGATATGTCAATGGTAAAACAGAATTTGAAACTGCTGATTGTTGCTATCATCTTTATCTCAATCCTGCCCGGAGTGATTGAAATCTGGCGTCACCGCCGTGCGGCGATGAAACAGAAAACCAATAACCCGTAACAGGTTTGAGCAGTTTTTTATCCACACTGTAATAGCATTGTGGTTTAATGGCACACATAACAAAACTGGCATGAGCCAGATTCAGACGGAAAGATCATTCAATGAGCTGGATTGAAAAAATTCTTAATAAAAGCAACATTACCCAAACTCGTAAGGCAAATATCCCTGAAGGGGTTTGGACCAAATGTGATAGTTGCAGTCAGGTGCTCTACCGTGCTGAGTTAGAGCGCAATCTTGAGGTTTGCCCTAAATGTGATCATCACATGCGTATTTCGGCGCGTACCCGGTTGGAGACTCTTCTTGATGAAGGAACAAAAACTGAATTAGGGGAGGAATTAGAGCCGAAAGATATTCTGAAATTCCGCGATTCTAAAAAGTATAAAGACCGTATATCGGCAGCACAAAAGCAAACTGAAGAGAAAGACGCTCTGGTCGTGATGAAAGGCACGTTGAGTGGTATGCCGGTGGTTGTTGCTGCTTTTGAATTTGCGTTTATGGGTGGTTCAATGGCTTCTGTTGTCGGCGCCCGTTTTGTTCGTGCGGTAGAACAGGCGTTGGAAGACAATTGCCCTCTGATCTGTTTTTCTGCCAGTGGCGGCGCCCGTATGCAAGAAGCGCTGATGTCACTGATGCAGATGGCGAAAACCAGTGCTGCTTTGGCAAAAATGCAGGAACGTGGTTTGCCTTACATTTCTGTGATGACTGACCCGACAATGGGCGGTGTTTCAGCGAGTCTGGCAATGTTGGGTGATATCAATATTGCTGAACCGAAGGCATTGATTGGTTTTGCCGGGCCACGCGTTATTGAGCAGACAGTACGTGAGAAATTGCCGCCAGGTTTCCAACGCAGTGAGTTTTTGCTGGAAAAGGGGGCGATTGACATGATTGTTCGTCGTCCTGAAATACGAGATACACTTGCCAGTTTGCTTGCTAAACTGACTCATCAGCCGCAACCTGGTACTAAACCTATTGTTGCTGAATTTGTGGCAGAACCCGCTGATGTTGAGGCGGATATTCAAATAAATACCAATAAAGAAGATGTCTGATACTTTACAAATTCTTCAAGCCACGTCGTCACTGACGACGTGGCTTTCCTATCTTGAAACCCTGCATACTAAAGCCATTGATATGGGGCTTGAACGTGTAGGTAAACTAGCTCGAACCTTGGATCTGGTTAATCCTGCACCTAAGGTGATAACCGTATCCGGCACTAATGGTAAAGGCACCACCTGTTGCACTATCGAATCTGTTCTGCTGGCGGCTGGGCTGAGAGTGGGTGTTTACAGCTCTCCGCATCTTGTACGTTATACTGAAAGAGTTCGTATTCAGGGTAAAGAGTTACCTGAACAGGAATTCTGTCGTGTATTTGCGGATATTGAATCCCGTCGTGGTGGTATTTCACTGACTTATTTTGAGTATGGCACATTAGCGGCTCTGCAATTGTTTAAAGAAGCTTGCCTGGATGTGGTCATTTTAGAAGTCGGCTTAGGTGGGCGGCTGGATGCGACTAATATTGTGGATGCCGATATTGCAGCCGTTACCAGTATTGCACTCGATCATATTGATTGGTTGGGGGCTGATCGCGAACATATCGGTCGTGAGAAAGCGGGTATTTTCCGCAAAGATTGTTTTGCCGTGGTGGGTGAACCGGATATGCCATCTTCTATTGCGGAAGTCGCGGATGAATTAGGGGCCAGATTGTTCCGCTGTGGTATTGACTGGCGATTTTCTCAACAGGAGAAAGATTGGCGCTGGCAATCTGATGATATGCTATTTAGTAATCTGCCTTTGCCAAATGTTCCTTTGATGAATGCCGCAACCGCAATGGGTGTTATTTGTTGCCTGTTACGACAAGGAGATAAAGTCAGTCAGGCTATTAATGAAAATGCCATCCATCAGGGGCTGCAAAATGCGCAATTGCCTGGGCGTTTCCAAATGATTCATGAAAAGCCGTTGTTGATTCTGGATGTGGCGCATAACCCACATGCCGCGGCGTATTTGGTACAGAAATTAGCCCTGTTGCCCCGTCAACTGGGCAGCAAAATTCTTGGGGTAGTGGGTATGCTTGGCGATAAAGATATTGCCGGCACACTGGCTTGTTTGTCAAAGCAAATTAATGAGTGGTATTGCGCTCCGTTGACTGAACTGCGTGGTGCAGATGCACAGGCATTGGCTGAGCATCTTGAACAGCCACGGGTATTTACTGATGTGGAAAGTGCCTGGCGCCAGGCAATGGCAGACGCTGATAAACAGGATATTGTTGTCGTTTGTGGTTCATTCCACACCGTAGCGCATGTCATGGAGGCTCTGGACAGGGAGAAGCGAAGTGGCAAGTAAATTTCAAAATCGTTTGGTCGGTACAATTGTATTGGTAGCACTGGGTGTTATTGTGTTGCCTGTATTGTTGGACGGCAACAAGAAATATAACGAAGATAAGTTTGCATCAATTCCCCTGGTTCCGAAACCTGGGGATGAGCAAGAAATTGAATCTATTCCTCCCCTTAATCCGCCAATATTATCAATACCTCTGGAAGACGAGACAGAGGTATTGCTGCCGGAGACGCTGGAGCAGCCGGAAATACCATTGGTGACAGTTCCTCCCTCGCCTGCACCGATAGCGCCTCCTGCTGTTCAGCCGGAAGTCAAACCTCAACCACAGATTAAACCTGAACAAAAACCGGATATTAAGCAGCCGGCACCGGCGAAACCAGAGATTAAACCGGAACCGAAGCCTGAAGTTAAACCCGTTGAAAAAGCACCGCAAGGGCAAGCATATATCGTACAACTGGGCGCCTTGAAAAACGCTGGAAAGGTGGATGAAATCGTTGCCAGACTGCGTTTGTCGGGTTATCAGGTCTATACGGTACCTTCATCTCCGGTGAATGGGCAGTTAACCAGAATATATGTCGGTCCGAATGCTTCTAAACAACAACTCGACTCGGCGCTATCAGAACTGAAAAATCTGACAGGATTACAAGGGCAGGTAAGAAGCTATAGACCGTAATAAAGCTGACGATGCCTATGTGACGAATAGGATAATTGTGATGAAATTAAGTAGTAAATATTAAGTGACCGCGGCGATAATGAATTTCCTATATCGCCGCTAATTATTTTCAGTGGAATCGGAAATCTGCTACGCAAACGTTTTCGTTTTCTGTTAAAATGCGCCTGAAACGGATGCCGGGGCGTCTATTTTGGAATTAAAACATGGTTTGGATTGATTACGTTATTATTGCCATTATTGGCTTCTCGGCATTGGTTAGCCTGATTCGTGGGTTTATTCGTGAGGCGTTGTCACTGGTCACCTGGGGATGTGCTTTTTTTGTGGCAAGCCACTTTTACTCTTACTTAGCGGTCTATTTTACCCGTTTTGAAGATGAACTGGTGCGTAACGGAATCGCCATCGCGCTTCTGTTTATTGCGACTTTGATTGTCGGTTCTATGGTGAACTATGTGATAGGTTCTCTTGTGCAACGGACTGGATTGTCTGGTACTGATCGGGTACTCGGAGTCTGCTTTGGGGCATTGCGTGGTGTGCTGATTGTCGCTGCTATCCTGTTTTTTTTGGATACATTCACACCATTGTCTCAAAGTGATGACTGGAAGCAGTCACAATTGATCCCACAGTTCAGTCATATCATCAGGTGGTTCTTTGACTACCTGCAAAATGCGTCAAGTTTCCTGCCGGAGAAATATACCTCTCCGCTTGGCTGATGAGGAAAAACTACATGTGCGGTATTGTTGGTATCGTCGGTTTTACACCGGTTAACCAGTCGATTTATGATGCGTTGACGGTGCTTCAGCACCGTGGGCAAGATGCTGCTGGCATTGCCACTATTGATGGTAACAATGGGTTTCGTTTACGCAAAGCCAACGGCTTAGTGAGAGATGTGTTTGAAACCCGGCATATGCTGCGTTTACAGGGAACGATTGGGATTGGTCATGTTCGCTATCCAACGGCAGGCAGCTCCAGTGCATCGGAAGCCCAGCCGTTTTATGTGAACTCTCCATTTGGAATTACATTGACACACAATGGTAATTTGACGAATGCGCATGAATTAAAAAGAATGTTGTTTGAAAATGCCCGTCGCCATGTGAATACCACGTCGGATTCCGAGATTTTGCTCAATGTTTTTGCTAATGAATTGGATCGTTTCCAGCATTATCCGCTGGAGCCTGACAATATTTTCGCCGCAGTAGCGGCAATGCATAAACAGGTTCGTGGCGCTTATGCCTGTATTGCGATGATTATCGGTCATGGATTAGTCGCTTTCCGCGATCCGCACGGCATTCGTCCGTTGGTGTTAGGCAAGCGTACTCTGAATGATGGCCGTAATGAGTATATGGTCGCCTCTGAAAGTGTTGCATTGGATACTTTGGGCTTTGAATTCCTGCGGGATGTTGCATCGGGTGAAGCGGTTTATATCACAGAGAAAGGCCAGTTATTTACCCGCCAGTGCGCTGAAAATCCTTCTCTGACCCCCTGTTTGTTTGAGTTTGTCTATTTTGCCCGTCCAGACTCTTTTATTGATAAGATTTCGGTTTATAACGCCCGTGTGCGGATGGGGCATAAGCTGGGGACGAAAATTGCCCGTGAGTGGGAAGATTTACATATTGATGTGGTTATTCCTGTTCCTGAAACTTCCTGTGATATTGCTTTGGAAATTGCCCGTATACTGGGTAAACCCTACCGTCAGGGGTTTGTGAAAAACCGTTATGTTGGACGGACATTTATTATGCCGGGCCAACAGGAGCGCCGGAAGTCAGTTCGCCGCAAACTGAATGCCAATCGTGCGGAATTCCGCGATAAGAATGTGCTGCTGGTGGATGACTCTATCGTTCGCGGTACAACGTCAGAACAGATTGTTGAAATGGCCCGTGAAGCGGGAGCGAAGAGGGTTTATCTTGCTTCTGCGGCTCCAGAAGTGCGTTTCCCGAATGTTTATGGCATTGATATGCCAAATGCAAATGAATTGATCGCTCATGGACGTGAAGTTGATGAAATTCGCCAGCTTATTGGTGTAGATGCGTTGATATTCCAGGATTTGACGGATCTGATTGATGCTGTTCGTGAAGAAAATCCAGATATTGAAGAGTTTGAATGTTCAGTATTCAATGGCATTTATGTTACCAAAGACATTGACCAGACTTATCTCTATTATCTGGAAAATTTGCGTAAAGACGATGAAATGACATTGAATAATCAGAACGAAATCGAAAACTTGGATATCTATAATGAAGGTTGATGACCTTCGGATTTAAAATTGTTGTCCAGTGTCCAGCACGAGGAAAAAATGAAAAGATTGATCGTGGGGCTTACAGGAGCAAGCGGGGCTATTTATGGCGTCAGGCTGCTGCAAGTTTTACAGCCAGTTGAAGGCATAGAAACACATCTGGTCATCAGTCAGTCCGCTCGCCAGACACTGGCGCTTGAAACAGATTATAGTTTACGGGATGTGCAAGCGCTGGCTGATGTCGTGTATGACAACAGAGATATCGCCGCTGCTATTTCTTCCGGTTCGTTCAAAACTTCGGGTATGGTCGTTTTGCCATGTTCAATGAAAACCCTTTCAGGTATTGTTCACAGCTATACCGATGGATTAGTGACCAGAGCGGCAGATGTTGTATTGAAAGAAAACCGTAAGTTGGTGCTTGGTGTGAGAGAAACGCCATTGCATTTGGGGCATCTCAGGTTGATGACTCAGGCGGCTGAAATAGGTGCGGTGATTATGCCGCCGGTGCCTGCATTTTATCATCGGCCTGAACAGATTCAGGATATTATTGACCAGACGGTTAATCGGGTGCTTGATCAGTTTGATATCGAGCTGCCTCATGATCTGTTTACCCGTTGGCAAGGCGCTAAAGGTGTTGAGATTTAGTGTTTAGTAGGTCTTCAAAGGCTTCCTTTAGCTGAAAATAGCGAAAGCCAAAACCAGCTTGTTCCAGTTTATGCGGTATTGCCTGCTGTCCTCCCAGTACCAGTGCCGCAGCTTCTCCCATGAGTAGTTTCAGCACAAAAGCAGGTATACGGATAATTGCAGGGCGGTTCAATACTTCTCCGAGTGTTGCGGCAAACTGATCATTATGTACCGGATAAGGGGCGGTGATATTAAAAGGACCGCTTAAACCAGGCGTCATCAACAGGTAATAGATACCATTTACCATATCATCAATATGGATCCAAGGCAGATACTGCTTTCCGCTACCCATAGGGCCACCAAGTCCAAGACGGAAAAGCGGTAACATTTTTTTCAGTGCTCCGCCGTTTTTTGCCAATACAACGCCGGTACGTAAAAGACAAACACGGGTTTTATCACTGGCAGCTTGTAACGCAAGTTGTTCCCATCGTTTACAGAGTTGATGAGTAAATTCATCATTGGGTGGCTCATGTTCTGTCACAACTGCCTGATTCTGATCGCCGTAATAGCCTACTGCAGAGCCGGAAATAAATACTTCTGGTGGTGTCTGACTGGCATTAATTAACTTGCTGAGTTGTTCTGTTAGTATCCAGCGGCTCTGGCACAGCTTTTCTTTTTGCGCTGAAGTCCAGGGTTTATTTGCAATGGGTTCGCCAGCAAGATTAATAACAGCATCAAAATCATTGAGGTCCGTTTTATCTTTCAGAGTAGTCCAGCATTCAGCTTGTTTACTGAACAGAGAATACACTTTTTGTGGCGAGCGGCTCAGAATGGTAATGGAATGGGATAGGGAAAGAAGCTGGCAAACCAGACGGCTGCCAATCAAGCCTGTTCCTCCGGTGATTAAAATATGCATACCCACTCCTATAACCAAAGTTTATATAGAAACTATAGCAGGGATATTAAGGCTGGTGATTTAAAATACAGCTATCTGTTAGCCGGATCAAGTTTTGCGGGGAAATAGTTACCCCGCAGACAGGTATCAGGCTTTGCTGTAGGCTATTTGGGTAGCGCGGCGTTGGCTAATAGCATCAAACCATTTTTTCACTGCGGGATAATCGCTCAGATCAATATTTTGACGCTCATAGGCACGAACCCACGGATAAGTTGAGATATCAGCGATACTGTATTCCTGACCACCCAGATAGGATGTTTTTTCCAATTGAGTATTCAGAACCTTATATAAGCGTTTTGTTTCTTCTTGATAACGATTAATCGCGTAAGGGACTTTCTCGGGCGCAAAATGACTAAAATGGTGATTTTGTCCCAACATTGGGCCAAAGCCGCCAACTTGCCAAAACAGCCATTGCAGGCTTTGAATACGTTCGCGCACATCTTTGCTGAGTAACTTACCTGTTTTCTCTGCCAGATAAGTCAGAATGGCGCCAGATTCAAAAATGGCGACAGGTTTGCCGCCATCGGCGGGTTGCTGATCAACAATAGCCGGAATTTTATTGTTAGGAGAAATTGCAAGAAATTCAGGTTTAAATTGATCTCCTGCGCCAATATCAATCCGGTAAATATTGTAAGGAAGGCCAGCTTCTTCAAGAAAGAGCGTGATTTTATGGCCATTTGGCGTTGGGGCATAATACAGATCGATCATAGAGCCTCCAGTGGGACATAAAATTGTATTATATATTACCTTAGATCTATCCAAGAATAGCCAATTCAGACCTTTTGCTGATTTCCGCACTGGCTGGCGATTGTCCGTATTGCCGGGGAAGTTTAACCGACAACGACTCCCCCGGTCATGAATTATCAGATGAAGCGGCAAAAAGAATGGTTATCTGGAATTCGTTCTTATACTGCCATCTGCGTTAACAACTGCCCGACTTCCGCCGTACAGATCTTTCTTGAAAGTAGAGTAATCTGTGCTGACATCCTCACGATTTTCTAATTTTGTCAATATTTCCTGGCTGGATATGCTAAATCCCTTGGCATGTATAGGAGAAGAGAAGGGTTCAGTATAGAGATTCAATCCCCACTGAGACGTTAAACCGTGGTTAGCCGCCCCTAAATTAACTTCGATCATAGAATGATGATTATCATCAACCAGATAACCTGTTGCCAGCCATCGGGTTAGCTCTTTCATTTCCCGCTCCCCTCGCTGAATTGACTGCTCTGGTGATTCCCCGTTAGCAGGAGTACCTAAAGAAAGATCATTTTTCAGTCCTGTGCCCAATAACCTGGCCGCAGTAATAAAACGATCCGTGGTGCCTGAAGGCGCAGCGACCGTTGGCAAATTGTGTAAGGCTGCATCCTTAGAAAATCCTGTATTTTCTTTCACATTCCAGACAGCAAAACCATTACCACGTTGTACTATAATGTTTTCCTTTGCTAACTCTTGATGTGCTTTGATGGGGCCTGACTGACCAAACTGATAATCAGTTCTGTCCAGCCGGTTGCGGGGGTTTAAACGGGCAAACTCCAACTCCCGATTAGTCAGACGATTATTGGCTTCAAGTGAAGCAGCAGATGACCAGACATTATCTTTATTAGGAGCGGGTGTTCTGAAATCATTCTGGGCTTTTGTCAGGCTATTGCCAGCCAGAGCAGGATTACTTGTCACTTCTTGCCCTTTTTCCTGTTTTGTCACCTGATATAATTCGGGGTTTTCAGAGGCATTAAATTTATTTTCATTTTTAAAAGTGTAGAGCGCCAATTGATCAGGTAAGGGATTTTCTTTAGTGGAACCACGGGCAGTTGCAAAGTTTTTACTTTCCAGGTAACCAATATCAATTATATCTTTGAACTCTGATTTCAATTCAGATGATGAATAGATTTTCTCCAGAGTATCCCGGAAATAAGCTGAATTAGTCAGATCATAGTAAGCAGTGGCTTTCTCCCTCAATGTCAGAGGTTCTGTATTTGCCCTATCAGGCCTGACACCGCTTTGCTGTGCTTCGCTAATGATCCGGGTAAATCCACCCGCACCAAGCTGACCTAAGATACTGAATCCGGGTTTATCTCCGGTATAGGCATTAAGCATTTTAGTCATTGCGGTTAACTCATTACCCTCCACCCGAACGAACAGTTTTACCAGGTTAGATAAGAGAGAATCAACCGTTTTATGGGCGGCAGTACTTTCGCTGGCTAAACGGGAAATGTTAGCTTCAATTTGTTTGTTGGTTACGACGGATTTTTCATTCCATTGTGTGATCACAGAGGTTGGTGCGGTAAGCGGATTATCAATAGTATTATTTAGCAACGGTTCGCAACAGTGACAAGTTTTATCTGTTGAAGCCGTTTGAGACAACTCATTGTGATTAATATCAATCCTGGTGTTAGCGCTCTGTATTGAAAGATTCGGCATACTTTCTCTCCATTATTTTATTGTTTTTTCTTCTGTGAGTTCTTTGAATTTACTCTCTAAAAAAACATATCAAACTAAAATATCGTGGGTTGATGCTGACGTGGTGTGTTTAATTTCGGGAAAAGGCAGTTCAGCTCTTATTTTTTGCAGATTTCCCAAAATATTGACTAAATCAACAGAATCGATTCGTGTTATATCCTGAAGCAAGCAGAGACGAATAGTTCGCGTTGGCTGATGTAATGCGAGCCATGCTCCTCCAAGTATATTGATATTACTGTTTAATGAGAGCCAAAATTCCGCATCATTCTCAACAAATGAAGTGACTGTATGATGAAAAGTCAGCATAGATCCCGTTGAGTCCACCTCTATCCACCAGGGGCCATAATCACCAATATTCAATTGCGCTGCGCCCGTAGAAAGATTCAACATAATGTTAGTCTGAGCGGCAAAATCTGCACATAATTTCTCTAATTTGGACATCAATAAATCTCATAAAAATAATTGAGTACGACTAAAATATTGTCCAAATTATGTGGCAGAAGCACAGGATCGTCTATCAAAAACAGACGATAATATTGTAAAAATTAATCAGATAAATTGGTTTTTCTGCGTTAACAAAACAATACCATCTTTTATGAATAACCGGAACGGGATAAGGTGGTGTGGTCAACCTCATAGCCGAGTTCGACTATGGTTTTCCCAAGTTCATATAGACTGAGAGAGCCAATAAACTGTATATTTTTTGAATAATGTTTAAATGGAAATATATTCTAAATAATTGGTATGATATTTATATCAATAATAAATTATTAATATATTACCATTAGGTTTTTATTATTTTTTCTTATGATGGAAATAAATTTTTGTTAAGTGAATTAATGCTGGTGTTTTATTTTTTTAGATGTAATGTTTATTAGGTAAAGTAATTAAATAAATTGGACTTTTTCTGTTTTTTCATTTTCCGCCCTATGGCTTTTCATAATTATATTCGTTTGGCATTTATTGAATTTTATTATGATATTACGCTTGAGAGAATGAGTTTTCTCTCCCACTATTATTAGTGTATTGATCTGGTAATAAGTATTGTATTACTTTCTCAGAATAAAAAAGGATAATAATAATTATGAGCGAATTATTCCCACGAGACTTTATTGATGGTCAAAAAATTATGGAATATTGGGTGGAATTCCAACTTGTTGATGAACAAGGTAATCCATTAGTTAATATGCCTTATCGCCTGATAAGCCAGGGAGAGCTGCGTGATGAACGTAAAGGAGTGACTAATGATCAAGGATTGCTTAGGGAAGAAAGTTTGTCGCCGGATCCAGTAACATTGTATATCAGCGCTCAACCATTGGCCGATGAAATGGAACAGCGCCCATTACGAGAAAAACGTGATGTCAATACATCGGTAGTCAAATCGAAAACCAAAGCAGAAGGTCATCAATATCGTTATGTGACCATCGGTCAGATAAGTGATGGCTTACCTGTGATTGATAAATGGAAAGAGGATAAACCGCCACGCTATCATTTCCCAGATCCGGTACCAAAAGGTTTTGGAATTCCCTCAATAAACTGCCGGTATGTTCTGGAAGTATGCCCATTTCGGGCTTGGGTATTATTGTTACATCATCAGCTTGATTATTCCTTGGTGAATGCTTATAACCTAGCATTAATGGGAGTATTATCATATTCTAATAATAATGTCGATGCGGCAGGTTCCATTACCCATTTTTTTAACCGACAGATGCTGGATATATCCCAATTACCCAATAAAATAGAAAAAATAGCGCGTTCTCCAATTGTTTATGATGTGCCATTTCGTGAGCGTTATACTGATGTTGTATTTATTGATTCAAAAGCGAGTGAAAACCCATTAGGAGATACTGAGTTATTTTATGCATCGAATCAACAAGATATTATTGTCAGTTGGCGGGGAACGGCCAGTATAGATAATGCTCTCACTGATATTATGTATCAGCCAATGAAATTGGGCTGTGGTCAAGGCGGTGTATGTAGTGGTTTTATCGAGAATGGTAAAGTCCATAGAGGGTTTTGGGAAGCATTTAACCTTATTGGAAAATTAAAAGTTCCCGGTTCTGATAAAAGTATGTTTGATAAAATTATTGATTTGGCTAAAAATCGAAACTTATTTGTTTGTGGGCATAGTTTAGGCGGCGCTCTGGGGTTATTGCACAGTGCACAACTGAAAAAATATCATCCTTGTTTATACAGTTATGGGATGCCGCGGACATTAACCCGTAGTGCGGTACAAGAATTGGAAGATATTACGCATTACCGTCATCTAAATGAGAATGACCTGGTTCCCTCAGCTCCGCCGGAAAAAGACCTGGATAACTGGCTTTATGATTATTGGGGGCCGCTGGGCTATTTATTCAGCACTATTGAATTGTTGGGTTTAACAAAAGGTGATGAAGTTTTCTTGCATCATGGAAAAATAGTTCACTTTTATAAAGCTAATCTGGTTATTGAATCTTTAAAAAAGAGTGATTCAAATAATTTTATACGGCTGAGTGATATATTACCTGTTGACGTAAAATTGTATTTAATCCCGTCACTGAATCATGAGACGGAAGATAAGATGAAGGAAGCATTAGCGATTCAGAAAGAATTTTTTAAACATATAAGTGAAGCTGATAGGGCTAAATGGTTTCCACGTAATGACAACCCGAAGTTAAAAGATGCTTTGAGTCTGCCTGATCACCGTATGTTTAAATATATTCATTACATCGGTGATCGAATTGCAGAGTTGGTTGAACCGAGGAAATATCATTTTTATCGTGATAAGGAGCGATTATTTGAAAGAACAATGGAGGAAAGATCGGATGTCGTTCCTGATATTCGGCAACGTAATACTCTGTTTTTACATATGGATGACCAGTTAGCACAATCGCTTATTTATACTAAACAAAATAAATGGGGTAATTTGGCTTTAAAACGCTATACGGATAATTTTGTACTGATTGGAGAAGATTGGATATGATAAATATGAGAGAATACTCGTCAGTAACATTAATATCAGGTTTTACGCAGGTATTAAGCCATATAAGGTACTGAGATTAAAACGGATCCGTATGAATATATCGGAGGTAACTATAATTAGCGGAAAAGATGAGTGGGTTGAGTACCCCGATGGATGAATTGATATTAATAGCCAAACAGTAGGTTATTGTAAAATAATGCTGGCATAATGAGGGGTATAAATGGATTAGCCCCTCTTTTCTGGTTTTGGAGGTTGATAAGGTGCAGGTAATCAACCCTGTTATCACTGTGGGTAAAAATCTTATCGCATTGCGGTTCATCAGGTGTTCTATTTCGGATTAAGTTAAAGGGTTGCATGAAGCGTCCGAAACGAATAACTTCGTAGAGCTTCTATCAATTTGGTTATTTTGAATAGGTTAACCATTCTATAGATTTGCAATTTCTTGCTAATAAAAAAGGTTTTTTGAAGATGGAACAAGAGAATACAGAGGGTGTTGAGTGGATTGATATTGTCAATGAAGACAATGAAGTTATTGCTCAGGCTACACGTCGGCAGATGCGCGCCCAGTGTCTACGGCACCGTGCCACTTATATCGTCGTTCATAATGGTATGGGAAGAATTCTGGTTCAGCATCGTACAGAAACTAAAGATTTTTATCCGGGAAAATTGGATGCGACCGCAGGCGGAGTTGCGCTGGCGGGTGAAAACATGTTGGATGCAGCCCGGCGCGAAGCAGAAGAAGAATTGGGTATTGCAGGCGTTCCTTTTGCCGAGCATGGTAGTTTTTATTATGAGGAAGAGAATTGCCGTATCTATGGCGCATTATTCAGTTGTATCAGTCATGGCCCATTTGCTTTACAGGAAGCGGAAATTGACGATGTGTGCTGGCTAACACCGGAAGAAATCACCGCTCGCTGCGATGAATTCACTCCCGATTCGTTGAAAGCGCTTTCTCTGTGGTTGACTCGTAATAATGATTTCGATGAAGTTATTTTTAATAAAAAAACTGACTGATTTAGCTATCTGTTTTAATTGAGTAATTAAGCTCCCGGAAGGTGGAGCTTTTTCTGTCATACTTAGTGCGGTTATGTCCATTTCAACGCAGCATCATCAATAGGCTGTTGCAAAACCTGTTGATCTTTTTTGTAATCATGTGGAACCTGCCAGGTTGAGCTGCGTCCCTGACGAGGAAGAGAATCCGCTGCGCGTTTTACATAACCCGATTTCAAAGCACCAAAAATATTTTCGTCCTCCAGCATTTCACCCGGTTGAGCACATGGTGTCACAACCGTCGCACCGCGACGATCCATCTCGTTCAACAAACGGCAGATATATTCCGCAGATAGATCAACTTTCAACGTCCAAGCGTTATTGATATAACCAAACAGACAGGCAAAATTAGGGATATCCTGTATCAACGTCCCCTTATAGAGCATTCGATCATGACCTTGCTGCTTTTGCCCATCAATAGAGAGTTCAACCCCGCCAATAAAATGTAATTTCAGCCCGGTTGCTGTAACAATAATATCCGCGGGTAATTCTTTGCCGGATTGTAACAAGATACCGTTTTCAGTTATGCGTTCAATATGGTCAGTAACGATAGACGCTTTACCCTCTTTCAGTACTTCAAATAGGTTACTACTGGGAATAAAACACAGCCGTTCATCCCATGGCATATACTTTGGCGTCAAGTGCTTCATGTCAAAATTTGGGCCGACACGTTTGCGAGCAGACGCCAGCAAAAACGATTTCAATAAGTTAGGTAAAAATCGACTCGTTTTATAAAGTAAACGGTACAGAAAGAGATTGCGATTTCTACTCAATGTGTAAATCCAGCGCTGTGGAATAATGCCTTTGCAGTATTCTGCTATCTTATCTCTTCCTGGTATTGAAAAAATATAACTCGGGGAGCGCTGTAACATCGTGATATGTTCAGTATCATTTGCCATAGCAGGAAGTAAAGTGACTGCGGTTGCGCCGCTACCAATCACAACAACCCGCTTTCCTTTGTAATCCAATCCTTCAGGCCAATGTTGAGGGTGAATTACCGGGCCTTTGAAATCTTCAATACCGGGGAATTTAGGTATATAAGGTTCATCATAGTTATAATAACCTGTTGCAGCGACGAGAAAATCACAGGTAAATTGCTGGGTTTCTCCACTGATTTCGTCAATCGCGGTGACGGTCCACTGGCGAGTTGTATTTGACCAGTCAGTCTGAGTGATTTTTAGCCCAAACTGTATTTTCTGGTCAATTTCATACTCTTTTGCTGTTGCGTGGATATAACTTTTAATTGAAGGCCCATCTGCAAAAATACTGGTGTCTGTCCAAGGGCGGAATTTATAGCCATAGCTCATCATATCTGAATCTGAGCGAATGCCCGGATAGCGAAACAAATCCCAGGTACCGCCTATCGTATGGCGACGCTCTAAGATAATAAATTTCTTATCAGGACATTTTTTTGTTAAATGACATGCTACACCAATGCCAGCAATACCCGCGCCGATAATCAAAACATCATAATGGTTATTCATTATTATTTTTCCCACAAAGTCATCTTTTGATGAGGTCAATATCCCGTAATCAAGTTATGTTATTTTTTATTCAGTAGGATTTCCACTGTTAGAAACAGTGATTATTTCGGTTGAAATAAATTGTAACAACATGAATTGGAACTAAGATCTTATCAAACGAATGCAATATTTCACTTCTGGTATAATACCAATAAAAGAGGTTTTCTTCCTTGGCTCGGATATCAGGAATTCAAGCTATTTAACACATTTCAGATAATCAAGTGTTTTTTATGTATATTGGCAGTGTTCTCATCAACATACGCTTCATAAATATAAAATCGAATAAGAATATTTTTACCTCGGAATACATCAAAATGCAGATTGCCCTTTTCCTGAATTGAGCCAAGATGATTTAATAAAATAATTCTATAAATAGAAAAGAGAATTCTACTAAATTTTCCTGCTCATTCTTTTTTACTCAAAAACAACTCATAGGATTTGCTGGTATATTCATTCTGGTGTATTTTGTCAGCAGGAAAACCTATTGATTGTTTATTTATTGTGGTTTAATAATATTGGCTATCCACTGGAATCTATAATCAGCACCCACGGATCCAGAGTTTACAGTGTTTTTTTAAACAAGATGGTGGAACGATGCTTGTGTTGTTTGAGGATCGTATAAGTTAGAATTAATGAGTTTAGAGGTTAAAATGGCATTTTCATCAAAGCATCATAGTTGTTTAGAGGCAAAAATTAGAGAGTTAAATGAAATATCATCTAGGCTCAATTTACGATATCTTTCTGATGTTAGAAGTAAAAATGGTTTTTTTTTCGAAACGAATGAACTAATAAGAAATATTAATCACGAGGTAGCCTCAAATTGCTTGTCTGTTGATGGGGGTATTGAAATCATTCAAAGTGAAATAGATAATCTGAAGAAACAGGAGTTTGACCTGTTAATAAACGATAGCCAGCAGTATATGATTGTTCAAAAAGAAAAAAAAGGTGACAGAATCAATTTGGTTTTGAAACAAATTGGCTTTGTTAGTGGTGGCTCTCAAATTTTTGCCGGTATTGGGGTATGCGTGGCCTCTCTCGGTGCAGCTTGTGCCGGGTTTGGTGTTCCGCTATTGGTGCAAGGAGGAAATAATGTTTATGAGAATGGGTATTACCTGTTATTAAGAAAAGAAGTTTCGGGTCCGGTAAGAGATGTTTATCGCGATGCGGCTAAAATACTTGGTTATAGTGAAGCTGATGGTGATATGGTTTATGGCTATGTAGATCTGGGATTGTCTGGGTACGGAATGGTAAGATCTATTATGAGGCCTGGTACTTTTCGTCTATTTAGATATATTCAATCTGATTATATCAGAGGGTGGCAAGAGATGGGGAGAATACCTCTACTTGCTGAACTTATCGGTGATGCTGTGACTGCTTTCGGTATTTATTCGATTTCTGATGGTGAAAAAAATGAATAATGATGTGACATTGTCATATTACAATATCTTTTTTGTTATTGTTTATTACGCAATGTCTATTTTCGTGTTTATTATACTTTTTAAATTGAGAGGGCGCGTAAAAATTTATATTCAAGCGGTTTTTTTTACTATTATTCTTTCAGTTTTTACTTTTATTCAATATAATATTTTAGTAAATGGTGGGGTGCTGATATATATATTTCCACATTATTTTAGTATCTATGATTATGATTCAATTACTTATGGTGCTTTGTTTTTTTTCATTGTATATTGCTGTCTGATGCCTGTGAGTAAGTTTTATCGTGATGCATCTGATGCAGAGGAAGAAGAAAATAAGAATAATGGTGAAAAAAATGAATGATGATGTGACATTGTCATATTACAATATCTTTTTTGTTATTGTTTATTACGCAATATCTATTTTGGTATTTATTATATTTTTTAAGCTAAGAGGTTATGTAAAGGTTTATATTCAAGCAGTGTTTTTTTCTATTGTTCTTTCAGTTTTTACTATTATTCAATATAATATTTTAGCAAATGGTGGGGTGCTGATATATATATTTCCACATTATTTTAGTATTTACGATTATAGTTCGATTCGGTTTGGTGGTTTGTTCTTTCTAATTATATATTCCTGTTTGATGCCAGTGAGTCAATTTTATCGTGAAGAAAAAGAAAAGAAGAACAAAGGTAATGGTGAAAAAAATGAATGATGATGTAACATTGTCATATTACAATATCTTATTTGTTATGCAATGTCTATTTTCGTATTTATTATACTTGTTAAGTTGAGAGGGTATGTAAAGATCCATATTCAAGAAGTAATTTTTACTCTTGTTCTTTTATTTCTTAATGTTGTTCAATATGCCATTTTAGCAAATGGTGGTGTGCTGACATATATATTTTCATATTGCTTTAGTATTTGCGGTTATAATTCAATTGCTTATGGCGCTTTATTTTTTTAATTGCATATTACTGTCTTGTTCCCGTGAGTAAATCTTATCGTGATAAAGAAAATAAAAATGATTGAGACTTACTTAATGGTTTATAAAGCGCAGCCTGTTTTCAAGTTGTAAAACCCCACCTCCCAAAGAAGCGGGGATTTTATTAGGTATTAATATACCGTATCTTCCCATATACTATAACCACTCGTCCCTGCGATAACATGGCTCCATGTTATGCTTTTATATATTAATGACAATGTTTCTTGCGGTTGCAGATTATTATGTTCTAAAGAGTTAGGATGGAGGAAACTGTGTTCCAATATTTTAGCTTTGATTAGCTTTAATTTAAAATATAATTCCAGCCCTCCATTTGAACTTGTACGATAAAGATCAATAAAGCAATCCAGTAATTCATTATTGGAAATTGCAACGCCTAATAAAGGCGTTGATTTATCAACAGGCTTTTTAATTATCACCGGTTGATGATTGACATTTTTCTTACGTAACATTGAGTGGCTTAAACTGTAAACCAAAATTTCATCCTGATGATTTTCTTGGTATTTGTTACCAATCGAATCAATTGACGAGCAACCAGCGGAAATTAATCCCTGATCCTTCCCTTTTATTGTTAAATAAATTAAGTCAGCCACAATATGTTTACTCCTGTGCCATCGGTATGAATTGCATATGTAAGAAAGTAGTTTGATTTTTAGCTTCATCTCTTTTTCTAACGTCCATCATGCTATCAAAAGGTCAGACATTGGTATGTCTGTCTGTTTGGAAAGCATTTTGAAGTATTCCGGTTTAATATCGTCTAAAGAGGAGAATGTTAATCAATACTCTTTCCATTGCTCAAAAATAGCGTAGTTTGAGTGAAAGTCAACCATTTGAATCGATTTATAGGCAATGATTCACTAGCGATATCGGTATTGCTAATATGACATTCAGCAATGTTGGCTTTGGTACTTGGATATTTTGCCAGGCGTTATTGCTCATTGATATTACTGATTGGCAAGAAAAATGCCGGAGCATAAACCCGGGGCGGGATATCCCACCCCGGGTTTTTCTGCAAATTGTAAATAGTATTATCTCTTATCGTTATATTGATGTTATTTATTTTATTTCTGGCATCACACCAATAAAAGAGGTTTTCTTCCTTGGCTCAGATATCAGGGATTCAAGCTCTTCAACACATTTCAGATAATGAGGTGTTTTTTTATGTGCATTAGCCGCTTTCTCATCGACATACGCTTCATAAATATAAAAACGGGTAGGAATATTTTCATCCCGTAATACATCAAAGCGCAGATTACCTTCTTCCTGAATTGAGCCCTGATGATTGAAGCGAAAAACTTCAAGAAACTTATCTAATTTGTCCTGTTTAACATTAATTTCAACCATAGTGACGTGCATTTTAATTCTCCTTACCCTTTTTCATTTAAAAATAATTCATAAGCTTTGCCGGCATTTTCATTCTGGTGTACGACCGCGTGAACGGCTTTCAACATAGCAACCGGTGCTTCGGATTGGAAAATATTGCGCCCCATATCGACACCAGCAGCGCCTTGATCAATTGCCTGATAACACATCTCCAGCGCCTCTTTTTCTGGCAGCTTTTTACCGCCAGCAATCACAATAGGAACCGGGCATCCACTGGCAATACGCTCAAAGCCAGGATCGACATAGTAAGTTTTGATAATTTGCGCGCCCATTTCAGCCGCAATGCGGGTCGCCAGAGAGAAATAACGCTGATCCCGCACCATATCCTTACCAACGCCGGTGACTGCCATGGTTGGCATCCCGTAACGCATTCCCTGATCGACTAACTTGATAATATTCTTGATCGACTGATGCTCATGTTCTGAGCCGATATACACCTGAGCGGCTACCGCACAGACGTTCAGGCGCAAAGCGTCTTCCATCGCGACAGCGACTGCTTCATTGGACAATTCCGTCAGAATCGAGTTGGCGCCGGAAGCACGCAACACTACAGGTTTATTGGTGGCGGGCGGAACTTGACTGCGAAGAATACCGCGGGTACACATCAATACATCAGTATGCGGAAACAACGGCGCAATATTGATATCAATGCGTTCAAGGCCGGTTGTTGGCCCTTGAAAGTAACCGTGGTCGAAAGCCAGCATAACAGTTCGATTGGTTTTGGGATTGAAAATACGTGATAGTCGTGACTGCATGCCCCAATCAAGCGCGCCACAGCCTTTCAGTTCAAATAAACTGTTCTTCTGCGGGACATCAAGACTAAAATCTTTACCATCTTTAATATCGTCTAAATCTGCCATTTTTCTTCTCCTAACTAGCTTATACTGGGCCAGCAACCCTTAATGGCGGAGATTGCCGGACAGTAGAATCAGAAATCGTACTGATTGATATTGTCTTTGGTGAAAATCACCCGTTCAGGCAAAACAACAATACCGTTTCCTTTGGCTTCATAGCTGTAGCCCTGAATGCTGTTTGGTGCAACGTCAACGGCGCCAATATCAGGAATATCGAGTTTATCTCCGACATTTAAATCACCTCTTCTGAGTAATTCGTTGGCGACATGGATTGAAATCTTGCCTTGACTAACAACATCCCACAGCCCGAATTGCTTCACGGTTCCGCGTTCGACATAAGGGCGCATAACATTGGGAGTGCTGAAACCCACTATTGCAACATCTTGTCGTTTCAGATTTTCCGCCGCCTGTGCAGCCGCAGGCAGGGCGTTGGCATCTGGGGCAATAATCGCATCCAGATCACCCCAGGCTTTTAGAATCCCTTCCGCAGTTTGTAAGGATTTCGTGGCATCGTTATAACCAAATTGAGTGGTAACAATTTCCCAACCCGGATGTTCTGCGGCGATTTTATCTTTGGCTTGTTTTACCCATTGGTTTTGGTCGGTGACTGTTCTTCATAACCTGTGGCGCCGAAAATACCGGAAAGCAGAAGCGCACTGCCACCAAACAGGTACAGAGTCCCGAGTGTAATAACCAAGGGGTTAACGCCGGTATATAAAATCAGCGCTGCATTGATTATTCCACACATTGCACCGACCATCAGCGTCAGGGGAATGGCTGCGGCCATCGGGATCTCCGCCTGATTCATCACACCCAGCGATATTGCACACAAGCCAATTGTCGAACCGAATGAGATATCAATACCACCACTGACGATAACCATAGTCAGTGGCAGGGCGACAATTCCGATACAGATAAAATCACTGGTACTGAATAACAATATATTGATATCCAGCATTCGTGGGTTTGCTATACCAAATAGCAAAATTTCCATCATCAGTAATGTGGCTAAGGCTAATTCCCAGCCATAACGTTGACCGATATTCATTATGTCGCCTGACTATTTTTGTCATTTTTGAAGAAACGAGCAGATATTCCAGCTTAGGGATGAATCCGGAAATAACCCCGATGATTGTCGATCCTCTGGTAAATACACTAGCCCCTGTTTCAGCTAATTTTGTACGACCTGCACCGACAACACCGGCCAAACCCAAAATTTCGCCGGGTTTCATTGAAAACGTGATATTGCGGAAACCTTCGCCATTCAGGTCAGTCACTGTCAATACCGGTAAATCAGATGAGGTCTTTTGCTGGTTATCGTTCAGCTTTGACCACAGCTTTTCTGTGTCGGTTAATAATTTATTTTTCGCTGTGGGTGTAATAGCCCGAATGATGTCATCCGTGGTGTAATCACAGGTTTTACCACTCAGCGCAATGCTACCGTCGTGCATGACACTTACTTGATCCGCCAACTGGCGAATTTCAGGGATCTTGTGAGAAATAAAAATGATGCCGACGCTTTGCTGCTGTAGTTCACGGAGCTGGGTAAATAAGCGTTCAGTTTCCGCTGGTGTCAGGGAAGCGGTGGGCTCATCGAGAATTAAAACGTTTGAATTACGCATCAGGCCACGCATAATTTCTACCAGTTGCTGATCGGCCACATTGAGGCTGCCCGCATTGGCATTGAGATCTAATTGACAGCCAAGTAACTCCAGCAAATGTTTCACTCTGGCTTTATCTGCCTGATGCTTGGGCAAACGGAACAGTATATTTTCCTGTACAGACAAATTAGGAAACAGCAATGGTTCCTGCGGTATCAGATAAATACCAAATTGATGTGCTTTAGTGGGATTGAGATGGCTAACATTATTGCCGTCAATCTTGAGAGATCCTTTATCCGGTTGTTCTATACCGGCAATGATCTTCATCAGTGTTGATTTGCCTGCGCCATTACCCCCTAACAGAGCATGTATCTGCCCTGGAAGCAGAGTAAAATCAATATGTTTCAGTACCATCACGCCGGAAAATTGCTTACTGATGCCACTGACTTCTAATAGCGGTGGTACTGCGGTGTTGTGATGTAACATCGTGGCATCCTCTTAATGCAGGTGCTGAGGCAAACAAAATGAACATTTATGTAACTAAAAAACAATTGTTCAACATGGTAGCTGTTAACTTGTGATATTGGCACTATTTAGATCACATTTTGTGAAAAAATTAGATATGCGTAATATTATGTTCAAATTTTTACGATAAGACTCTGGTGTGTTATACGTTTTAATGGTTATCTGTTGAGTGCGGATAAAAGAAAGTGGTTATGTCGATAAAATCAGCGAAAGAAAAATCAGTTAAAGAGAAAAATGTGTCGTCTGAGGACACCTATCCGGGTAATAGCATGAGTGAAGAAGAGCTGCTTGCGCGTATTGCATGGTTTTACTATCACGATGGCCTGACACAGGGGGACATCGGCGATCTGTTGGGTTTGAGCCGATTAAAAGTTTCCCGGTTACTGGAAAAAGGGCGGCAGTCAGGTGTGATTCGGGTGCAAATTAACTCCCGTTATGAGGGGTGTCTGGAACTGGAAGATACCCTGCAAAAACATTTCTCTTTGAAACAAGTGCGTGTTTTACCCGCGCTGGCTGATATGAATCTTAATGCCAGATTGGGGGTTGGAGCAGCCCATTTACTGATGGCGTTGATTGAACCACAGCAATTACTGGCAGTCGGGTTTGGTGAAACCACCATGTGCACATTGCAGCATTTAAGTGGTTTTATCTCATCACAACAAATCAGGCTGGTAACGTTGTCCGGGGGTGTTGGTCCTTATATGACCGGCATCGGCCAACTGGATGCCGCTTGTCCAATCAGTATTATCCCCACACCACTGCGTGCTTCGACGGCTCAGGTCGCCGAAACATTCCGTCAGGAGAGCAGCGTCCGTGATGTGCTGTTGGCGGCTTGCGCGGCGGATGTGGCTATCGTTGGTATTGGCGCAGTTAATCAGAAACAGCAGGCGACCATTATGCGTTCCGGCTATATCAGCGGTGGTGAACAACTGATGTTTGGCCGGAAAGGCGCGGTGGGCGATATCCTTGGCTATTTTATGCAAGCAGATGGTCAATTGGTGGACGATATGCAGATTCATCAAGAGCTTATTGGTATCTCTATGCTGGAACTGAAAACGATTCCAACGGTTATTGGAGTTGCGGGAGGAGAGGATAAAGCGGAAGCCATTGTTGCTGCACTTAATGGTCAATATATCAATGCGCTGGTGACGGAAGAGCAGACCGCCAGAGCGATGCTGAATTTATTGCGTTGAACTCGTATTCAACCTATCCGTGAATAAACAGAAAAAATTTGAGGTAAGGCTATAAGTTCAAAAAGTCATTAAACTGAGGATAGCATCATGAATCAACGCCGTAGTGTTAATCCATCGGGAAAATATCTGATGGCGCTTGATGCAGGAACAGGGAGCGTTCGTGCAGTAATATTTGATCTTGAAGGGAATCAGATAACCGCAGGACAGGCTGAATGGATACATCAGCCTGTCCCTGATGTACCGGGCTCAATGGAGTTTGATTTAGTGAAGAACTGGCAACTGGTTTGCCAGTGTATCCGCCAGGCGCTGAAAACGGCGGAATTGCCCGCCAGTGCTATTCAGGCGGTGGCGTCCTGTTCTATGCGGGAAGGGATTGTTCTTTATGACAGCAATGGTGAACCAATCTGGGCTTGTGCTAATGTGGATGCGCGTTCCAGCCGTGAAGTCAGTGAGTTGAAAGCGCTGTATAACAACACCTTTGAATATGAAGTTTATCGGTGTTCAGGGCAAACATTGGCGCTGGGGGCAATGCCTCGTCTGTTATGGCTTGCGCATCGCCGTCCGGATATTTACCGTCAGGCAGCCGCTTTAACGATGATCAGTGACTGGCTGGCAAATATGCTCAGTGGTGAATTGGCCGTCGATCCCTCTAATGCCGGTACGACAGGAATGCTGGATTTGGTGAGCCGTGACTGGCGTCCCAACCTGCTTGAGATGGCTGGTTTGCGTTCTGATATTCTTTCTCCGGTCAAAGAGACCGGAACCCTGTTAGGTTACATCACTGAAAAAGCCGCGTCTCAATGCGGGCTTAATGTTGGAACACCGGTCATTATGGGCGGTGGTGATGTACAGCTCGGTTGTCTTGGCTTAGGGGTTGTCAAGCCGGCGCAAACCGCGGTTCTCGGAGGGACTTTTTGGCAGCAGGTTGTCAATTTACCAGAACCGGTCACTGACCCGAATATGAATACCCGGATAAACCCGCATGTTATTCCGGGTATGGCTCAGGCGGAATCTATCAGTTTCTTTACCGGTTTGACGATGCGTTGGTTCAGGGATGCATTTTGCGCGGAAGAGAAATTATTGGCGGAGCGTCTTGGCGTTGATACATATAACTTACTGGAAGATATGGCAGCCAGAGTACCCGCCGGCGCTTATGGCGTCATGCCGATTTTTTCTGACGTGATGCGGTTTAAAGCTTGGTATCACGCGGCACCTTCTTTTATTAACCTTTCGATAGATCCGGAAAAATGCAATAAAGCGACACTATTCCGTGCATTAGAAGAAAATGCGGCGATTGTCTCGGCCTGTAACTTGGATCTGATTTCTGCATTTTCGGCTGTTAAACCGGATTCACTGGTATTTGCTGGCGGTGGTTCAAAAGGAAAATTGTGGAGCCAGATTTTATCTGATGTGACAGGGTTGCCGGTTCGGGTGCCGATGGTCAAAGAATCTACTGCTTTGGGATGCGCCATTGCCGCCGGAGTCGGGGTTGGGCTTTATGATGCAATGAGCGCGACAGGGGAAAAACTGGTGCGTTGGCAACATGAATATCAGCCAAATCCTGAACATTATGAAGTGTATCAAAAAGCTAAAGAGAACTGGCAGGCGATATATGCCGATCAGTTAACTTTGGTCGATCATGGTTTGACAACTTCATTATGGAAGGCGCCGGGGTTATAGCTTGCAAAATAATGATCTGCGGTATTCGTATCGCTGGTACTTTACAGGGGGCACTTGCCCTAGTGTATGCAACTTACACATTGACTCTTATCCCTGAAAGTTTGTGATAAGTGATGAGGAGGACTTAAAATAGAAGATGTGAAGGATTATTTTTATGGGGAATATCCTGAACTCTGTGTTTTTATATGCCAGAACTGAGAAACTGGAGAGCAGTAGCTGCTTAATTTTATGTTTAACCTGAGCATTGCCCTTTGTCCGGCTTGCTCAGTCTCACTAAATATGGTCATTCCCAGATAACCCTATGAAATGGTTCTTTGTCGGTCATTGTTCCATATTTTTCTTGTTACAGAATAGGTCTCCTTTCTATTTTTACCTATATATGCCAGTTATTCATAAATGTCTTCCTATTATATTAGTAATTATAGATATATCTACAATGGCTCCAGAGAACCCAAGAAATAACGCAGAAATGATTAGAAGGACAAAGCTGAATTTTATAACCAATGAAACAATCAAGAAAAACAATCCATATATCATCCAAGATTTCATTACTTGTACCGGAGTTGAATCTTTGACTATACGCGTATAAAAAATCCCTCCTAATACAGTTCCCACAGCTGTTATTGAAAATACATATCCAACAAGTTCCTCATTCTTGTAAATATCGATAATTGAGGCTGGCAATACATATCTCAATAGTGCCGCTGTAAACAATACGCATATAGAAGTTCCAATTATTACCATGAATAAATTTTGATTATTTCTACGCATATCTATGATGCTGTCTCTAGTATCATAAATAATTTTCGAAACAGAAAACTCCTCTCTCCCATGAGGTTCATTTCTTTTTAAGGAAAACAAAAAGATAACTGAAATAAAATAGGTTAAACTATCCATTAAAAGAACATATGACTTATTGCCCATAGCAATTATTATGGAACATGCCAATGGACCAATTATAGATGCAAGATCTTCTATCACTTGAAATAGGCTATTGCCCTTTGGTAAATCTTTCTTTTCCAGCATTTCAGGTAAATATGCTCTAAAACTAGGTTGAAAAAGACTTCTCCCAATTGTCATGAGCATAGAGCAAACGATGAGAATATATATATTTAATAAATCATTTAGATAGGTTATGAATAATATGAATGTGATGGCACAGCGCAATATATCACTGAATATCATATTATTCTTTTTCGGAAAAACATCCGCAAGCCACCCTCCTACAGGTCCAAAAAATAAGTATGGGATAAATCTAAAGAAATATACTATCCCTATGTACATAAAATTAAACGAAAGCAGCTCAATTGCGATAATTGCGAATACAACATCATGCGCAAAATCACCTATTTTAGATATTAAACTAGATAGGGATAGTGGTAGTATTCTTTTGTTAAAAATGACATTCTGCATGCTATACTCTTATACATTTAAACCGGAGGTATATATTATTTCTTTCTTAGACAAAAATTTCCCAGGAGTTTTTAATTCCTCGTGAACAATCTTTTTGAGTATAGTTTGCTCTGCCTCAGGCATAAGATAAAACATAATATTACTGTACCAATACCAACCCAATTTTGTTAGTCGAAATGAATGTGTATCATCTATAACTAAGCCAGCGTCGATCAGTTCACCGAGCCTGCCATATAACCGTTCAGGGACTAGATTCATTTTGACCTGTGATTTATCTACATACCCATGATAAGGTAACCTCAATATCAGAGGTTTCATTTCATCTAATAACTCATCATGCTGGCTGATTTTGCACAGATAAATATTTTTATTCATTGAATCAATATATTTTTCTCTACCTGTAGTATTCGTTATAACGTGCCCCCGTAGAGAAGATATGGCATTAATACCAAAACCAAGAAAATCATGATCTCTATACCGATCCGTAATATTCGCTCTCACATAACCATGTCTATTATAAGGCATAAAGCCTTTACTTCTCATGTGTAAATAAATTAATAATTTCATTGAGAATTTTCGTGTAGCACTTGGGCTGAATGAATCGTATGTTAGTCAACTACTAATGTCAAAATATCAATTTTATTTTTTGATCTTAATCACGCCTAATTTGTTAATTAATTTAGAGCCTATCCCAAAAGGAATTGTCATATTCTATAATGAATAATTTCGAAAGGTATAGAGAGTATGACAAACAACAAATGGCGGCTCAGTGATGAACTTTGGGAAAAAATGAGGCCGCTTATCCCCAAACATAAAACTCAGCATCCGCTAGGTACACATCGCAAACGTGTTGATAACCGCGCCGCTATGGATGCCATCTTCTTTGTGCTCAGAACGGGCTGCCAATGGAATGCCCTGAATGCAACAGGGATCTGCTCGTCAAGTTCTGCTCACCGTCGTTTTCAGGAATGGCGTGACGCAGGCGTTTTTGAACGCTTCTGGCAGAACGGTTTACTGGCCTGCGAGCATCTCGCAATAATCGACTGGTCGTGGTTATCACTGGATGGCTGCATGACCAAGTCCCCTTTAGTGGGGACAAAAAAACAGGTCGTAACCCCACAGACAGAGGGAAACAAGGCGTAAAACGCAGCCTCATGACAGAGGCTAATGGGCTTCCTTTTTCACTCGTTGTTGCCGGCGCAAACACTCACGATATCAAACTCGTTGCAGAGACGCTTGATGCGCTTCAGACAGGCAAGCCGGGTAAAAAGGTCAGGCTGTGTCTGGATAAGGGATATGATGCTGAATGGCTGAAAAGCTATCGGTAAAGTCGGCGTTACGAGCCGCACATCCAGTCTCGCAAGGAAGAATCAGATGCCTGGCAAAATACGGGCTTTAAAGCGCAAAGATGGGTTGTCGAGAGGACTCATAGCTGGATGAATCGCTTTCGTCGGATATTGACCCGATGGGAAAAGAAGGTCGAAAACTATGAAGCTATATTACATTTTGCATGCGGGATTATCGTTTGGCATAAAATCCTATTGGGATAGGCACTTAATCAACTTAATGCTGATCCGCTAGATATTTCTATCGATAAGGTTTTGCAATTTTACAAGACTGATTATTTGGATTCTGTGTTAATTCACTCACCCAGGTCAGTTGATCACTTAGCTGAATTGAGTAAATTAAACGAACTAAAGCAAAAAGGGGTAATCACTCACATTGGTGTTAGTAATTATACAGTACATCACTTGTCAGAAATTTATTATGCAGGACTGAGAATTGATGCGATTCAGTCTGAGATCCATCCATACCTGCAAGAGTTAGAATTGATTGCTTTTTGTAAGATGAAGGGAATATCAATAATGGCACATACACCATTTGCGCAAGGCAGAATTTTTACAGATGCGAAAATTAAAGCGTTATCTTTAACTTATAAAACTAATGTAGCTGGAATTGTTTTGGCTTGGTTTCAGAATAACGGTATCATTCCTGTTTTTAGTTCTAATTCAGATATTCATTTAAAAGAAAATTTTATGAATTATAGAGTTAAGGATAGCTCACTTATTAATGATGATATCCAATGTTTAAACTTACAAGTAAGACTGTGTAATGGCGAAACTTGGGCTGAATTCGAAAAATTGCCGCAGAACATTTATGCTGATTTCCTGCGGTACAAATAGATCTTTTTACTTAGGAGCGATTTATTTATAAATATTCGCTATTTAAATACTTTAGTAATACCTTGGGAACTTGGATTTGCCCAGTTTCCAATTGATTTTGCTCTAATATCGGTATAATAGCGCGAGTGGTTATTCCTGTTGCATTCAAAGTATGGGGAAGTTTTATGTTTCCGTCGCCATCTCTGTAACGTATTTTCAATCGTCGCGCTTGATAATCAGTACAGTTGCTGCAACTTGTCAGTTCTCCCCATCCCCAGCTGTCAGCCCCCCCTCTACCGAGCATCCAGGCTTCCAAATCATATTTTTTATATGCAGGTGCACCCAAATCTCCAGAGCATATTTTTATGACTCTGAAATACAACCCAAGTTGCTTAAAGATTTCGGTTTCAAATTCAAGGAGATTAGCTAGCGTAGCTGCTGATGTCTCCGGTTCGACAATGCTCACGAGCTCTACTTTGTGAAACATTTTATTTCTATATAGGCCAGCATCTCTTCGGCCACTAGCGCCTTCACGTCTAAAGCAAGGGGATAGCGCGGTCATACGAATAGGTAATATTGATTCTGGCAATATACAATCTGAAAATTGCCCAATCAGGGGAATCTCTGCTGTACCGATCATGTATAAGCCATCATTTTCGAGAGGGAACAACTCATTTCCATCTTCGTTTCGTCTGGGGTTAAAACCTAAACCTTGCATTATTTCGGTTTTAGCCATCAATGGGACACTGACTTGTTCAAATCCTTTCTCAATAGCTTGATCGAGTACGAATCGCATCAAAGCTGTTTCTAAACGAGCTAAATTTCCTCGCAGTAGTGGGAACCCGGCACCTCCTACTCGTGTGCCTGCTTCAAAATCCATTCCCATTCTGGTGCCGATTTTTATATGGTCCAGTGGATCAAAATCGAATTCTGGAGCCTTCCCGTAGATCTCGAATTCAACGTTGTGATCTTCACTTTTCCCTATAGGTGTATCATCGGAGTATAGATTGGGTAGTTTCATGACAAAATTGTTATATTCGAACGCAACTTTCTCAAAAACATTTTCTAAAATAGAGATTTCATACTTTAGCTGCTTACCACGAGTAATTCCTTCGTTTCTTTCGAGATCAGATAATTTTGCAAGGTTTTGTGCAAGCTTTTTTGATTCTGCTCGTAATAATTCCAGTTCCTGCTGGATTTTCCTTTTACGCTGGTCTAGTGCAATGATTTGGGAAACGTCAAAATCAAGACCTCTGTTATTGCAGATTTGCTGAATAAATTCGGGTTTTTCTCGGACTAGTTTAATATCTAACACGATTATTCCTCAGGTGTTTTATGTTTTAGGTAGACAGATCATTCATACTTGTCAATTTTTCTATAGTTGTCAACATCAACGAGAGGCTGTTTGTTTTTATCATTCATGAATGTTTACTTTTCATCGTCTTCCTCTGCTCATTTGTCATGAAATTTGCAAAGTCGTTGTTATTTTTTTACCTAAAAACCTAAATGGGTTCAATAGAGTCTGAATTTAGTGACGAACTGGCAATTGATCTTACCTGCGTATCTGTTTGTGCTATTCAGAGTAAACGTTAATATTGAGTGTTAATTTTTCCTTGCTATATCTTGGTGGTTGGGGATACTTGTGTTGGTATACGGTTTATGTTGCCAATGCTTGTATACTTGAAATTGTGTAGTGCCATGGTAATTGATAAAGGGTATTTTATATTATAATAGATTGTAAATATTTATATTATTTTTATAAGGGCAGAGTTAGGTTGATTATTATCTTTGATTGTTTTAATAAATGGTTTTATATGAAAAATTAACTATATGTAAATAATTTAATGGTGATTTATTTGTTCTTTTTTGTCATAAAGAGTGAACCATTGGTGGGATAGGCTCTTTGAGTTACATCTTTTCGTTATTATTAATGCAATTTTTTATCTGCAATTTTTCAATTATTATCTTTCTGTTCAAGATATATCTGGTAATCTTGTGGTAATATTTATTCTGAAAGACTTCTATTGATGGGTCTTAATGTCTTTAGTTTCGGGTTGGTTGATACAATAATAAATTGAAAATAATAACGTCAATTATATTTTTCATAGTAATAATATGAGCATAAGTAAAATTAACACGAAAAACATTAAAACGATTTTCTTTACGATTGGTGATTCAATATGAATAACACTAAAGCAGTCAATGTCCAACATATTATTAATAATCAAAAACTTTCGAAAGTTCAATGGCAAGTATTAATTCTCTGTTCCTTAATTGTTGTTATTGATGGTTTTGACACTGTATTAATGGGATATATTGCACCCGCAGTAATCAATGATTTTAAAGTAGAAGGTGCGATTCTTGGGCCGACTATGAGCGCCGCACTTTTGGGGTTATCGCTGGGCTCGATCTTTTCTGGGCCACTTGCAGATCGGTTTGGTCGAAAGTCAGTGCTGATGACATCAGTTACTGTTTTTGGCTTATTAAGTCTTGCCACAGCGTTAGCCGGTTCAATACAAACATTAACTATTTTGCGTTTTTTGACTGGGTTAGGTCTTGGCGCCGCAATGTCAAATGCAGTAACTCTAATGTCTGAATATGCACCGGAGCATCGGAGATCGTTGTTAATAAATATCGTTTTTTGTGGTTTTCCTCTTGGCGCAGCGGTAGGCGGGGTAGTTTCTGCATGGATTATTCCACATTTTGGTTGGCGGGGCGTTCTGATTTTAGGGGGAATTTTGCCATTATTTCTGTCTCTATTTCTCCTCTCTTTATTACCTGAATCACTTAGATATCTGGCGTTGAAAGGGGGAGCAGAAGGTAATATAAAACGGATTCTGTCTAAAATGACCGGTAATTCTTTCAATGATATAAATAAGTTTATTTTTGATGAAGAAGAAATTATACATAAATCGTCAGTTAAAGCGGTTTTATCTAATCGATTCTTATTTGGGACTAGCATGTTATGGACAACCTATTTCATGGGAGCATTGGTCTTTTATGTGCTGACAAGTTGGCTGCCATTTTTAATGAACGATGTTGGTTTCAGTATTAGCATGGCGGCAACATTGACTGCATTATTTCCTTTGGGGGGCGTAATAAGCGCTGTTTTTTCTGGTTGGTTAATGGATCGAATTAATCCTCATAGGGTGGTAGCAACTAATTATCTACTAACGGGTATTTTGGTTTTCTTTATTGGTCAGGGAGAGAATATATTATTACTGAGTATTTTTATATTTCTTGCAGGAATAACAATGAATGGCGCTCAGGCATCGATGGGGGCTATCTCCGCACAATTTTATCCGACACATTGTCGGGCAACGGGAGTTGCCTGGATGTTAGGATTTGGAAGATTTGGTGGGATCTTCGGTGCTTTATTTGGAGCGGAATTGATCAGATTTGAATTAAATCATAGCAGTATTTTTGCAATTTTATCCATTCCTACTATGTTAGCTGCTTTAGCATTGATATTTAAAGATGTGAGTTATAGCAGGCGTAAATAGATAACTTTATAAAGAGATTATAAATATATTTAATTAATGTCATTCTTATTAGGGGTTATTTTGTTAAGTGATTTAACAGAGGTAATATAAAGTATTATTAATGTGTTTCTTGTTGGTAATAAATATCAGGAAATGGTGAGTGTAACCCTTGTTATATAGTTATTCCGATATCTTGAATTTTAATAGTGTTAAATAGAGTCTCTAATTTCATAACGCAATAATAAATATCGTTGAATGTTAGGAAAATGACATTATTTTACTATTATAGAATAATAAACAATGGAGTTATTTATGATTCTAAATCATTTCATTATGGTACTAAACACAATGCTGATTATATTAGTTTTGTGATCTTGTTATGATAAAATAATGTGTAAATGAGTTAGTTTTGATTTTTATTTATTTCTTTTGTGGTGTTGGTGTTCAGATGTTTTTGCTGTTGAAAAATAATGTTTTATGAATTATTTTAACCTCATTTTATATTTTCAGATAATTGAATATTTAGTGGTGTTTTTTAATTTTCAATGAGTTAAAATTATTTTTAGGTGTTTAACCATTATTGGGATGGAGGCCTTATTCTACCCGCTACTATCAAGGTAAACTTTTTGATAGTTTAAGGTGAATCAGTTAGGTTTATTTTTCGAAATGCCTGATTTATTCTTGAAATAATTTTAATTGTAAATTAATCGAAGACAGATAAAATACAGTGGTGATTTGGTATCTATATATAATAAATGAGATTAATTATCCCATTTGTTATGGTGTCATTCAGTGTCAGCCAATAAGAATTGTAGCAAATTAGTATAACGCATATAAAGAATCGAATGAAAAAGGAATATCTTATTTAAAGTCATAAGATAAATTATTTATTCTATTATCGGGGAAGTTAGCGTCGGAAAATTATTAATTAGCGGTTATTGACCGGATTATGGCATCCATATCTGATTGTTTTGGATTGATGTCAGGCCGGTTCGTTTTCATTTCTTGGGGCAAGAAATAAGAAAAAAACATGAGTAGTGACTGTCGGGAATGACAGTTTTCGAATTTATAACAGATTCGTTGGGGGAATAAATGAAAGATAATATTGTTAGATTGGGAAATGTTCTTAAAACTGAACTTGTCTCTCAGACGTCAGAAAATATAACTAATGTAAGTAACAATTCATCGCAGAATCAGAATGTAAAGAAGATCCTCCAGGCACTCACGCCTAATGAATTATTTTGGTATGAGCGTCTTGCTGCTTTACAACCACTCCAGTTACCTTTCGAAACCGCCGGGGAGCAAACGGAACCTAGTTGGGCAATAAGTGCCTGGCAATCCCCACTGTCAGGAAATAGTGAAGAAGATCCACTACGGCTACTATTGCAGACATTCGTTATTTATCTTGCGCGCTTGACTCATCAAACCGAATTCCAAATTGGCTGGTGCGTGGATAAAGGAAAAGATACGTCAAATATGTTAACTGATTTAGCGCCTGTGGTGCCCATGGCCGTGGAGATAGCGTTTGATCAGCCGTGGAGCATGGTAGCTGACTGGATTGATGACGAACTGGCCAGGCTGGCGCAGCATCGTACATTTAGTCTTGATTTCCTCTTCCGTACTCCCTCACTGCATGCTATCCCGGCGTTGACAACAAGCCGGCCGTGGCGGATTGCCGTCTCTGTGATACAGGATGACAGGCTGTATGATCAGGATATGCTCGGCGAGTTACTGACCCTCCAGATCAATGCGCAGGGTGGTTTTCGCTGGATATACGATGCAAATGGCCTGAGTGCGGAAGAGATTCTGCGGATGAGTGAACACTTACAGGTTCTGGCCTTGTCGAAAAGGATGGATGATGAAGTTCCCATCCGGCAGCTTAATTTGTTGCCTGAGGCTGAACGCACATTATTACTGGAAACTTGGAACGCCACTCAAGCACCGTATCCTGACCAGTTATGTATTCATCAGTTGTTTGAGCAACAGGCGGAAAAAAAACCGGAGGCCATTGCGCTGATCGAAGGGGATAAGACTCTCAACTATGCTGAATTGAATATCCGCGCTAACCGGTTAGCGCGCCAACTGATCGAGCAGGGAATTAGCCCAGATGAACATGTGGCGATATTATTAGAACGATCCATTGAGCTGGTGGTGGCGCAGTTGGCGATCCTCAAGGCTGGGGCGGTTTATGTCCCTGTTGATCCCAGTGTGCCGGATGAGCGGAAAATCTGGCTGATGAACGATTGCTCGGCTAAGTTGTTGATCGCCAATACGCAATCTGATGTTCCGCCCGGCCTCTCAGTGCCGCTGCTTCGCTTCTCCGGTGAGGCGGATACCCGCAGAGAAGAAGACAGTTTTAATCCTGATTTACCGGGCTCCAGCGCCGGGTCAGCGTATATCATGTATACCTCCGGCTCGACCGGCACGCCGAAAGGGGTGGTGGTGCCTCATCGCGCTGTGGTCCGGCTGGTGATCAATAATGGCTATGCCGAAATCGAACAGGATGAGCGGGTGGCTTTTACAGCTAACCCGGCGTTTGATGCCAGCACGTTTGAAGTTTGGGCGCCGTTGCTCAACGGCGGTACGCTGGTGGTTATCGACCATGCCACGTTGCTGACGCCTCACAAGTTAGTACAGGTGTTACAGGTGCATCATGTCACGGTTCTGTGGCTGACTATTGGGTTGTTTAACCGGCTGGCGGCAGAATTATCTCCAGTTCTTCCCCAGATTAAGGTGCTGATTTTTGGGGGAGATATCCCTGATCTGCATGTGATTGCTCAAGTTCTGGATCTCCATCCGCCACAGCGATTATTACAGGCTTACGGTCCGAGCGAGGGAACCACCTTTACCACGATGTATCCCATTAAGGCCTTATCGCAGGGCGTGACCCGGATCCCGATTGGTCAGCCGATAGCGAATACCCGTGTTTATTTGCTGGATGCTGATGGTCAGCCGGTGCCGATAGGGGTGATCGGTGAGATTTATGTGGGTGGAGATGGAGTTGCCTGTGGTTATCTCAATCGCCCTGAGTTAACCGCTGAACGTTTCCTAATGGATCCGTTTAGTGATCAAGCGGATGCCCGTATGTACCGGACCGGGGATTTGGGCCGCTATCTGTCGGATGGCAATCTGGAATTTCTTGGTCGTAATGATCAACAGGTGAAAATTCGTGGCTTCCGGATTGAACCGGGGGAAATTGAAGCCCGGCTGGTGGAATACCCAGTGGTGCGTGAAGCGGTGGTGCTGGCGCTGAATGACGGGCAAGACAAACGTCTGGTTGCCTATGTGGTAGCGCCGGCGGATGACGGGTTGGTTAACCGCCTGCGTAGCTACCTGAGCGCCATTTTTCCTGATTATATGGTACCAGCGGCGTTTGTGCGTCTGGACGCCTTCCCGTTAACGCTGAACGGCAAGTTGGATCGCCGGGCGTTGCCTGCTCCCGGGCAGGAGGCTTTTGCCCGTCAGGTCTATGAAGTTCCGCAAGGCGAGATGGAAACGGCACTGGCCGCTATCTGGAGCGAATTACTGGGAATTGAGCCGATTGGCCGGAATGATAACTTCTTTGCTTTAGGCGGTCATTCATTGCTGGCGGTACGGATGATGAACCGTGTGGCCGCTTTGGGGGTGGAGTTATCGTTAACTGAGTTGTTTAAAGCGCCTTCTTTAATGGCCTTTGCTGAAGTGGTCATCGCCCGGCTTGATGAACCGTGCGGTACATTGCCTGTCATCATGCCGATCTCCCGTGAGGGAGAGTTGCCGTTGTCATTCGCTCAACAGCGCCTGTGGTTTCTCGCGCAGTTTGATGGCGTCAGTGATACTTATCATATTCCAATGGCACTGCGTTTGCGTGGTCAGCTTGATATTGCTGCCTGGCAGCAGGCGCTGAATGTCTTGTTTGCCCGTCATGACGCGTTACGTTCGGTATTTATTGTTGTCGATGGTCAGCCTCAGATACAACTATTGGCGCCGGACAGTGGACTTCCGTTATCACAACATGATCTGCGCGGGATAGCGAAGGTTGAAACGGTACTTGAACGTCTGAGCGCCGAAGAAATTTATACACCATTTGATCTCCAGCGTGGTCCGCTTATTCGCGCCTGCCTTATCCGGCTCACGGATGATGAATACCAATTCTTACTGACCCAGCATCATATTGTTTCCGATGGTTGGTCTATCAATGTGCTGGTACGTGAATTAAGTACTCTCTATACCGCGTTTCTGGCGAAACAAACGGATCCATTGCCCCCGCTGGCGATTCAATATCCTGATTATGCCGCTTGGCAGCGTCAATGGTTGTCGGCCCGTACCCAAATTCAATCCGACTATTGGCGTACCATGCTGGCGGACGCGCCAGTTCTGCTGGATTTACCCACTGACCGGCCACGTCCGCCAGAGCAGTCGTTTAGCGGGAATGTTGTGCCTGTCAATCTGGGTGTGGAGTTGACAGCATCCCTTAAACGCCTGAGTGAACAGCACGGCGTCACGTTATTTATGACGCTGTTGTCAGCCTGGGCGGTGGTCTTATCGCGCCTGTCAGGTCAGGGTGATGTGGTGATTGGCGCACCAAGTGCAGGCCGCAGTCGCCAGGAAGTGGAGCCATTGATCGGTTTCTTTGTCAATACGCTGGCGTTGCGCATTGATTTATCGGGTGAGCCGAATGTGGCTGAGTTGCTGGCACGGGCGCGACAAGTCGCACTGATGGCGCAGGAGCATCAGGATTTACCATTTGAACAGGTGGTGGAAATTGTGCAACCGCCGCGCCGATTGGCGCATACCCCGTTGTTTCAGGTGATGTTTGCTTGGCAGAATAATGAAAATACTGCGTGGAGATTGCCGGGGCTGGCCGTGTCACCGGTTGACCAAGCCTTTGATGTCGTTAAGTTTGATCTTGAATTAAACCTGTTTGAGGAGGAAGACCGGATTGTCGGTCATCTTGGTTATTCGACTGCTCTGTTTGATCAATCGACAATCGAACGACACATCGGATATTTGCATGCGGCGCTGCAAGCAATGGTCGCTGACGTTCAGCTGCGGATCGGCGAAATTGACATTCTGGCGCCAGCGGAACGTAAATTGTTGCTGGAAACTTGGAACGCGACAGAAGCCGCGTACCCTGACCAACTGTGCATACATCAGTTATTTGAACAACAGGTGGAGAAAAATCCGGGGGCGACAGCGCTGGTATATGAAGGACAGATCCTGAGTTACGCGGAGCTGAACACTCAGGCTAACCGGCTGGCGCATCAGCTGATTGCGTTGGGGGTGGCGCCGGATCAGCGGGTAGCAATTTGTGTGGCGCGTTCACCGGTCATGGTGGTGGGATTGTTGGCGGTGTTGAAAGCGGGTGGTGCTTATGTGCCGCTGGACCCGACTTATCCGGGTGAGCGTTTGGTGCATATTCTGAATGATGCCGCACCGGCTATTTTGCTGGCGGATGAAGCTGGGCGGGCTGTGTTGGGTGAAGCGGTTCTGGCGACGCTGATGGTGCTCGATTCAAATATCCTGCCGGATCAGCCGGACAGTAATCCGCAGGTGCCTGCATTGACTTCACGGCATCTGGCCTATGTGATTTACACCTCAGGTTCGACCGGTATGCCGAAAGGGGTGATGGTCGAACATCGTGGTGTGGTTAATCTGGTATTGACCCAAATTGCCCGGCTTAACATGCATGTAACCAGCCGGATGTTGCAGTTTGCTTCATTCAGCTTTGATGCCAGTGTTTGGGAAATCATGATAACGCTGGGTGGGGGAGCCAGTTTGGCTATCCCTGCCGAGGCAGTTCGTCAGGAGCCGCGCCGCCTCTGGCGCTATCTGGAAGAACAGGCGGTGACGCACGTCTGTTTGACGCCCGCGTTACTCCAGGAAGGGGCTGATTTGCCGGAGATAACGATAAAACCCACGTTGGTCCTGGCGGGTGAAACTCCCAGTGCCGCGTTGCTTCAGGCATTGCGTGGCCGGGTAACGCTGCTCAATGCGTATGGCCCGACGGAAACCACGGTTTGCGCGACGACCTGGCGTTGTCCGTCAGATTACATGGATGAATGGGTTCCGATTGGGCAGCCGATGGTTAACACGCGGGTTTATCTGTTGGATATCTATGGTCAGCCAGTACCGTTAGGAACGGTGGGTGAGTTGTACATTGGCGGCATTGGCGTCGCCCGGGGTTATTTCAATCGCCCTGATCTGACTGCGGAACGCTTCCTGGCTGATCCATTTAGTGATATGCCAGAGGCGCGGATGTACCGGACCGGGGATTTGGCCCGTTACTTGCCGGATGGCAATCTGGTATTTGCTGGCCGCAATGACCATCAGGTGAAAATCCGTGGTTTTCGCGTTGAGCCGGGGGAAATTGAAGCGCGTTTGACTGAACACCCTGTGGTGAGTGGCGCACGGGTGCTGGTGTTGGGTGATGGGCAGGATAAACGTTTAGTCGCCTATGTAGTAGCGGAAGCCGATGATGGGCTGGCCGCCAGCTTACGTGACTATTTGAGTGATATTTTTCCCGATTATATGGTACCGGCGGCGTTTGTCCGTCTGGATGCCTTTCCGCTGACGCCGAACGGCAAACTGGATCGCCGGGCGCTACCCGCCCCGGATCAGCATGCTTTTGCCCATCAGGTTTACCAAGCGCCGCAAGGCGAAATTGAGACAGCATTAGCGATTATTTGGCGTGAATTGCTAGAAGTTGAGCAGATCAGCCGGCACGACAACTTCTTTGCTCTCGGAGGTCACTCGCTGCTTGCGGTACGGATGATTGAACGTTTGCGGCGTATGGGATTGGGCATCTCGGTACAAACGTTATTCCAGCATTCAACACTCAGTGTCTTGGCTCAGTCTCTGGCTCAACATCGTGAAATCTTGGTGCCTGACAACGGTATTACACCGGATACGGTTGTGTTGACGCCGGAAATGTTACCGTTGATTGATCTGACTCAGCCTGAGATTGACCACATTGTTGAACAGATACCGGGCGGGATTGCCAATATTCAGGATATTTATGCCCTGTCACCGCTACAGGATGGCATTTTGTTCCACCATTTGCTGGCAAATGAGGGTGATCCTTATTTGCTGATAACCCAGCAGGCTTTTGCCGATCGCTCTTTGCTGGATCGTTATCTGGCGGCGGTGCAACAGGTGGTTGATCGCCACGATATTCTGCGCACTGCTTTTGTTTGGTCCGGCTTATCCGTGCCGGCGCAAGTGGTCTGCCGTCAGGCGCTGTTGTCAGTAACGGAATTAACTTTAAATCTGGCTGACGGTTCGATCAGTGACCAGCTATTCCAACGTTTTGATCCGTGCCGGTATCGTATTGACCTGGGACAGGCGCCGTTGCTGCGCTTTGTGGTGGCGCAGGAAAATGATGGACGTTGGATCCTGCTGCAACTGTTGCATCACCTGATTGGTGACCATACCACGCTGGAAGTGATGAGTCGCGAAGTGCAGGCCTATCTTGCCGGGCGGGCAGAGAGATTACCTGCGTCGACGCCTTTCCGCCATCTGGTGGCGCAGGCCCGGCTGGGGGTGAGTCAGGCAGAACATACCCGCTTCTTTACTGACATGTTAGCAGGGGTGGATGAACCGACGTTACTGTTCGGACTAACGGAAGCACATCATGACGGTTCACAGGTTACGGAATCACACCGGATGCTGACGACCGGGTTGAATGACCGTTTACGTAGTCAGGCTCGGCGTTTGGGTGTCAGTGTGGCGGCATTGTGTCATGTGGCCTGGGCGCAGGTGTTATCGCGCACCAGCGGGCAGGCGCAGGTGGTGTTTGGCACGGTGCTGTTTGGCCGTATGCAGGCAGGCGAAGGCGCTGACAATGGCATGGGGTTGTTTATTAATACCTTGCCGTTGCGGTTGGATATGGATGAAACCCCGGTACGGGACAGCGTACAGGTCGCCCATAGTCGGCTGGCGGGATTGCTGGTGCATGAACATGCTTCATTGGCGCTGGCTCAACGTTGCAGTGGGGTAGCCAGTGGCGCACCGCTGTTCAATGCATTGTTGAATTACCGGCATAATACGCCGCCGGTCGCTGCGGATGAAATTATAAATGGTATTGAATTCCTTGACGCGCAGGAGCGGACCAACTACCCGTTTGCTCTATCAGTGGAAGATTTTGGCGACGCCTTGGGGCTGACGGCTCAGGTGGTGCAGCCGTTTGACCCGGAACGGCTATGCGGTTATATGCAACAGGCGCTGGCAAGTCTGGTGAATGCGCTTGAACAGGCTCCGGAGACACCAGTACAGGCGCTTGAAATTTTGCCGGAAACGGAACGCACATTATTGCTGAAAACCTGGAATGCCATGGAAATCGCGTATCCTGATGCATTGTGTATCCATCAGCTGTTTGAACAACAAGTGGAAAAAACGCCGGATGTCACGGCATTAGAATATCAAGAACAGCTTCTCAGTTATGCCGAATTAAATGCCCGTGCCAACCAATTGGCGCATCAACTGATTGCGCTGGGTGTAAAGCCGGACCAGCGGGTAGCGATTTGTGTATCGCGTTCCCCGGCAATGGTCATTGGCATGTTGGCGGTGCTGAAAGCGGGCGGCGCCTATGTACCGTTGGATACCGCCTATCCGGTTGAGCGTTTGATGCATATCCTGAATGACGCCAAACCGGTGGTGGTACTGGCGGATGAAGCTGGACGGGGGGCGCTGGGTGAAGACCTGCTGGCCGGATTGCTGGTCCTTGACCCGAATACCCGGCTTGACCAACCGGCTAGCAATCCACCGGCGCCGGCGTTGACGCCACAACATCTGGCCTATGTGATTTACACCTCCGGCTCAACCGGACAGCCAAAAGGGGTGACGATAGAACATCAGGCGATTTATCAGCGCAGTTTAGGTTTTGATGCAACCTATGCGGTAACGGCGCAAGACCGGGTGTTGCAATTTGCCTCTTTTGCCTTTGATGCATCGGTCGAGGAATTTTTCTCGTCATTATCTCATGGCGCGACGCTGGTGATGCGTGATGATAGCTGGCTGGCTTCGGTACAGGCATTTATTGCTTTAACTCGGCAACATCGTATTACGGTGATGTCTCTGCCGACACTATTTTGGTCTGAACTGGCGGCATTACCGCTACCGGAATGTCTCAGGTTAATCATTATTGGCGGCGAGGCGGTTAAAAAGAGCGCCATTCAGGCGTGGTTTGGGCAGAAAACCTATCGTCCCCGATTATTAAATACCTATGGCCCGACTGAAAATACCGTAATTGCAACCTGCAAGGCGATCTTATCGCTGGAAGACGCTGTTTCTATCGGTCGGCCAGTGAAAAATACCTGCATTTACCTGCTGGACAACAACGGCCAACCGGCGCCATTAGGTGGTACCGGTGAAATCTATATTGGCGGTGTCGGCGTTGCCCGGGGTTATCTTAACCGGCCAGAATTGAGTGCAGAGCGTTTCCTGTTCGATCCGTTCAGTGACAACCCGGATGCACGCATGTACCGAAGCGGGGATTTAGCCCGTTACCTGCCGGACGGTAATCTGGAATTCCTGGGCCGTAATGACCATCAGGTGAAAATCCGCGGTTTCCGTATTGAACCGGGAGAAATCGAGGCTCGGTTGACGGAATATCCGGCGGTGCAAGAGGCGGTGGTGCTGGCGTTGGGCGAGGGACAAGGTAAGCATCTGGTGGCCTATGTGGTGGCGGAAACGGATGACGGGTTAGTTAACCGTCTGCGTGAACATTTGAGTGCGTTGTTGCCTGACTACATGGTCCCAGCGGCCTTTGTTCAGTTGGATGCTTTCCCACAGACGCCGAATGGCAAGCTGGATCGCTTGGCGTTGCCGGTGCCGGGAGATGACGCTTTTGCCCGTCAGGTTTACCAAGCACCGCAAGGTGAAATGGAAACTGCACTGGCAGCGATTTGGCGCGAGTTGCTCGGGGTTGAGCAAATTAGCCGGCATGACAATTTCTTTGCGTTGGGTGGTCATTCGTTACTGGTTGTTCGGATGATTGAATATTTGCGGCGTATTGGTCTGGGCGTCTCGGTGCAAACGCTGTTCCGGCATCAGACACTCCGGGTTCTGGCTCAGTCTCTGGATCAGCATCGTGAAATCCAAATACCGGAAAACTGCATTACACCGGATATGACGACGCTGACGCCCGATCTGCTGCCGCTGATTGATCTGACCCAGCCTGACATTGATCTGATCGTCGGGCAAGCGCCGGGCGGGATAGCCAATATTCAGGATATCTATGCATTGTCGCCATTGCAGGATGGGATTTTGTTCCATCATCTGTTGGCAAACGAAGGTGATCCGTATCTGTTGATTGGTCAAATGGCCTTTGCTGACCGATCTCTATTAGATCGTTATCTGGCCGCGGTTCAACGGTCAGTTGATCGGCACGATATCTTACGTACGGCGTTTATCTGGCGAGGATTATCCGTCCCGGCGCAGGTGGTTTTGCGTCAGGCAACCGTATCGGTGACGGAACTGACACTCGACCCGGCTGATGGGCCGGTTAGTGACCAGTTGTTCCAACGCTTTGACCCGCATCGGTATCGTCTCGATTTAGGTCAGGCGCCCTTGTTACGTTTTGTGATTGCGCAGGCAGAAGAGGGTCGCTGGATCTTGCTGGAACAGCAGCATCACCTGATTGGTGACCACACCACTCTGGAAGTGATGAATCGTGAAGTGCAGGCGCATCTTACCGGTCAGGCAGGCAATCTGCCTGCGCCGGTTCCTTTCCGCAATCTGGTGGCTCAGGCTCGGCTCGGCGTCAGTCAGGAAGAACACACCCGTTTCTTTACCGGGATGTTAGCTGAGGTCGATGAACCGACACTGCCGTTTGGGTTGACGGAGGTGCATCGCGATGGTTCACAGGTGACGGAGTTTTACCGGATGCTGACAACCGGGCTGAATAACCGTTTGCGTGATCAGGCCCGGCGTTTGGGCGTGAGTCTGGCCGCTTTGTGCCATGTGGCCTGGGCGCAGGTATTGTCACGCACCAGTGGTCAGGAGAAAGTGGTATTCGGCACCGTGCTGTTTGGGCGTATGCAGGCGGGGGACGGTGCTGACAGCGCCATGGGGTTGTTTATCAATACCTTGCCGCTGCGGTTGGATATGGATGAAACCCCGGTACAGGACAGCGTACAGGCAGCCCATACCCGATTCGCCGGACTACTGGAACATGAACACGCTTCATTGGCGCTGGCTCAACGTTGCAGTGGCGTGCAGGGTGAGATGCCGCTGTTTAGTAGCTTGCTGAACTATCGGCATAATGCCTTGCCGACAACATCGGATGAAATTATCAGCGGCATTGAATTCCTCGGTGGACAGGAGCGGACTAACTATCCGTTAGCATTATCGGTGGAGGATTTTGGTGATGCACTGGGGCTGACGGCTCAAGTAGTACAACCGTTTGATCCGGAAAAGATATACGAATACATGCAACAAGCGCTGGAGAGTTTGACAGAAGCACTGGAACAGGCCCCGGAAACACCGGTACGGCAGTTGGAAATTCTGCCGGAAGCGGAGCGTACACTGTTGCTGAAAACTTGGAATGCCACGGAAACCGCGTATCCTGATGCATTGTGTATCCATCAACGGTTTGAACAACAGGTGGAGAAAACGCCGGATGTTACGGCGTTAGAATACCAAGCACAACGTCTCAGTTATACCGAATTGAATGCCCGTGCCAACCAATTGGCCCATCAACTGATTGCGCTGGGCGTAGAGCCGGATCAACGGGTGGCGATTTGTGTGTCACGCTCTCCGGCTATGGTCGTCGGGATGTTGGCGGTGTTGAAAGCGGGTGGCGCCTATGTGCCGCTGGATACGGCCTATCCGATTGAGCGTCTGACATATATCCTGAATGATGCCAAACCGGTGGTGGTACTGGCGGATGGCGCCGGAAGGGAGGCGTTGGGTGAAGACCTGCTGGCCGGATTGCTGGTCCTTGATCCGAATACCCGGCTTGACCAACCGGCCAGCAATCCACCGGCGCCGGCGTTGACACCGCAGCATCTGGCCTATGTGATTTACACCTCCGGTTCAACTGGACAGCCAAAAGGGGTGACAGTAGAACATCAGGCGGTTTATCAGCGCAGTTTAGGTTTTGATGAAACCTATGCAGTGACGGCGCAAGACCGGGTGCTGCAATTTTCCTCTTTTGCCTTTGATGCGTCGGTCGAGGAATTTTTCGCGTCATTATCTCATGGCGCGACGCTGGTGATGCGTGATGATAGCTGGCTGGCTTCGGTACAGGCATTTATTGCTTTAACTCGGCAACATCGTATTACGGTAATGTCTCTGTCGACGCTGTTTTGGTCTGAACTGGCGGCATTACCGTTACCGGAGTGTCTCAGGTTAATCATTATTGGCGGCGAGGCGGTACAGAAGAACGCTATTCAGGCGTGGTTTGGGCAGAAAGCCTATCGTCCCCGATTATTAAATACCTATGGCCCGACTGAAAATACCGTGATTGCCGCCTGTAAGGCGATATTATCGCTGGAAGATACGCGCTCTATCGGTCAGCCAGTGAAAAATACCTGCGTTTACCTGCTGGATCCCTATGGTCAACCGGTACCATTGGGCTGCGCTGGAGAAATCTATATTGGCGGCGTGGGCGTTGCCCGGGGTTATCTTAACCAGCCAGAATTGAGTGCGGAGCGTTTTCTTGTCGATCCGTTCAGTGACAACCCGAATGCGCGCATGTACCGAAGCGGGGATTTGGCCCGTTACCTGCCGGACGGTAATCTAGAATTCCTGGGCCGTAATGACCATCAAGTGAAAATCCGTGGTTTCCGCATTGAACTGGGGGAAATTGAGACCCGGCTGATGGAATATCCGGCGGTGCAAGAGGCGGTGGTGCTGGCGTTGGGCGAGGGACAAGGTAAGCGTCTGGTGGCTTATGTGGTGGCGGAAGGAGATGACGGGTTGGTTAATAGACTGCGTAGTCACTTGAGCGCCATGTTGCCTGATTATATGGTACCGGCGGCGTTTGTTCAGTTGGATGCTTTCCCGCTGACGCCGAATGGCAAATTGGATCGCCGGGCGCTGCCGGCGCCGGGAGAGGAGGCTTTTGCCCGTCAGGTTTATGAAGCACCGCAGGGCGAAATGGAAACTGCATTGGCAGAGATTTGGCGTGAATTGTTGGGCGTTGAACAGATTAGCCGGCATGACAATTTCTTCGCGCTGGGCGGCCATTCGTTGCTGGCGGTGCGGATGATGAACCGTGTCGCCGCTTTCGGTGTTGAATTGCCGTTGAGCACGTTGTTTAAAGCGCCTTCTTTAATGGCCTTTGCTGAGGCGATGAGTTCCCGGTTTGGTGAACAGCACGCGACATTACCCGCCATCCTGCCGATATCCCGTAAGGGGGATTTGCCGCTGTCATTCGCGCAACAGCGTTTGTGGTTCCTGGCGCAGCTTGATGGCGTCAGTGATACCTATCATATTCCGGCGGCCTTACGCTTGCGTGGTCAAGTTGATATCGCTGCCTGCCAGCGGGCGCTGAATACCTTATTTGCTCGTCATGAAGCGTTACGTTCTGTCTTCGTTTCCGTTGACGGTCAGCCTCAGGTTCGATTATTGGCGCCGGACAGTGGATTGCCTTTGTCTCAACATGATCTGCGTGGGATCCCAGATGCTGAAACGGTACTTGAACGTTTAAGAGCAGAAGAAACTTATAAGCCATTTGATCTCATGAGTGGCCCACTTATCCGCACTTCTCTCATCCGGCTCACGGATGACGAATATCAATTTTTGCTCACCCAGCATCACATTGTTTCCGATGGCTGGTCTATCAATGTACTGATACATGAACTCAGTACCCTCTATACGGCTTTCCTGACAGAACAAGCTGATCCATTGCCGCCATTAACGATTCAATACCCTGATTATGCCGCCTGGCAGCGTCAGTGGCTGTCGGCTGAACGTACCCAAATTCAATCCGACTATTGGCGTACCATGCTGGCTGACGCGCCGGTTCTGCTGGATTTACCTACTGATCGGCCACGTCCGTTTGAGCAGGAGTTTGTGGGGAATACTTTGCCGGTGAATTTGGATACGGAATTAACGAAAGCCCTTAAACGTCTGAGTGAACAGCAGGGCGTCACATTATTCATGACGATTTTGTCAGCCTGGGCGGCGGTTTTGTCGCGCCTGTCAGATCAGGAAGATGTCGTGATTGGCACACCGAGTGCGGGTCGCAGTCGCCAGGAAGTCGAGCCGCTGATTGGATTCTTTGTCAATACGCTGGCGTTGCGCATTGACTTATCGGGTGAGCCGAATGTGGCTGAATTGCTGGCACGGGCGCTACAAGTCGCCCTGATGGCGCAGGAGCACCAGGATTTACCGTTTGAACAGGTGGTGGAAATCGTGCAACCGCCGCGCCGATTGGCGCATTCCCCGTTGTTTCAGGTGATGTTTGACTGGGAGAACAATGAAAGTACCGAGTGGCGATTGCCGGGGCTGGCCGTATCACCGGTCGATCAATCATTTGATATCGTTAAGTTTGATCTGGAGCTGAGCTTGTCAGAAGAAGGCGGCGGGGTTATCGGTCATCTCGATTATTCAGCGGCTCTGTTTGATCACCCGACAATCGAACGACACATCGGATATTTGCATACGGTGCTGCAAGCAATGGTTGCTGACGTTCAACAGCGGATTGGGGAAATTGATATTTTGGCGCCGGCAGAACGTAAATTGTTGCTGGAAATCGGCAACGCGACAGAAACCGCGTATCCTGACCCATTGTGTATTCATCAGTTATTTGAACAACAGGTGGAGAAAAACCCGGGAGCGACAGCGCTGGAGTATCAAGAGCAGGTTCTCAGCTATGCCGAACTGAATGTCCATGCTAACCGGCTGGCGCATCAACTGATTGCGCTGGGCGTAGAGCCGGACCAGCGGGTGGCGATTTGCGTGGCGCGTTCACCGGCAATGGTGGTGGGATTGTTGGCGGTGTTGAAAGCCGGTGGGGCTTATGTACCACTGGATACCGCCTATCCGGGTGAACGTTTAGCCCATATCCTGAACGATGCGGCGCCGGTGGTGGTGCTGGCGGATGAAACCGGCCGGGCGGTATTAGGCGAGTTGGTGCTGGCCGGGCTGACGGTACTGGATCCGAATGTTCAGCCTGATCAGCCGGCCAGCAACCCGCAGCGATTTGGGTTGACGCCACAGCATCTGGCCTATGTGATTTACACCTCCGGCTCAACCGGGCAGCCGAAAGGCGTGATGGTAGAACATCAGGCCATTTATCAGCGTTATCTGGGTTTTAATGAGACTTACGCCGTCACGCCACAAGATCGGCTGCTGCAATTCGCCTCTTTTTCTTTTGATGTCTCGGTAGAAGATTTCTTCTCGTCACTATGTAACGGCGCCACGCTGGTGATACGTGATGATCGTTGGTTGGCCTCTGTGAAGGAATTCATCAGACTAACCCGGCAAAGTGGTATCACGGTGGTGTCATTGCCGACCTTATTCTGGTCTGAACTAGCGGCCAGAGATCATGGGTTACCGCTGCCGGATTGCCTCAGGCTGATCATCATTGGGGGCGAATCGGTCAAAAAGAACGCTATTCAAGACTGGTTTACTCATGACACCCACCGTCCCCGCCTATTAAACGGTTATGGTCCGACTGAAAACACCGTGACGGTGACCTACAAGGATGTATTATCACCGGAAGATGACCGTTCTATTGGGCGACCGGCTAAAAATGCCGGTATCTACCTGCTGGATAAATATGGTCAACCGGTACCATTAGGCTGCGTCGGTGAAATGTATATTGGTGGTGTGGGCGTGGCGCGTGGTTATCTGAATCGTCCTGAGTTGACTGCTGAACGTTTCCTGATTGATCCGTTTAGCCGTGTACCGGATGCCCGGATGTATCGTTCCGGAGATTTGGCCCGCTACCTACCGGACGGTGATTTGGAATTCTTGGGCCGTAACGACCATCAGGTGAAAATCCGCGGTTTCCGCATTGAACCGGGTGAAATTGAGGCCCGGCTGACGGCGTATCCGACGGTGCAAGAGGCGGTGGTGCTGGCATTGGGCGAGGGACAGGATAAGCGTCTGGTGGCCTATGTGGCGGCGGAAACGGATGACGGGTTAGTTAATAGTCTGCGTAGCTACCTGAGTGCTATTTTACCTGACTACATGGTGCCGGCGGCCTTTGTACGTTTGGATGCTTTTCCATCGACGCCGAATGGCAAACTGGATCGCCGGGCGCTACCGGCGCCGGGGGAGGAAGCTTTTGCTCGTCAGGTTTACCAAGCGCCGCAAGGGGAGATCGAAACAGCACTCGCGGCGATTTGGCGTGAACTGCTGGGGATTGAGCAGATTAGCCGGCATGACAATTTCTTTGCGCTCGGTGGTCATTCACTGTTGGCGGTGCGAGTGATGAACCGTGTCGCGGCTTTAGGTGTCGAATTACCGCTAACCACGTTGTTTAAGTTCCCCTCTCTGGTTGGTTTTGCTGAGAAGATCCGCGCCCGGTTTGATAAACAAGACCGGGGATTGCCTGCCATCCTGCCGATATCCCGTGAGGGTAAGTTGCCGCTGTCATTCGCGCAACAGCGTTTGTGGTTCCTGGCGCAGCTTGATGGCGTCAGTGATATCTATCATATCCCGGTCGCCCTGCGTTTACGTGGGCAGTTTGATATCGCCGCCTGGCAGCAGGCGCTGAATGCCTTATTTGCTCGTCATGAAGCGTTACGTTCGGTATTTATTGTTGTTGATGGTCAGCCTCAGGTACGACTACTGGCGCCGGACAGTGGATTAACTTTGTCTCAACGCGATCTACGTGGTATCCCGGATGTTGAAACGGTACTTGAACGTTTAAGCGCAGAGGAAGCTTATACGCCATTTGATCTCATGAGTGGCCCACTCATCCGTGCTTCTCTCATCCGGCTCGCGGATGACGAATATCAGTTTTTGCTCACCCAGCATCACATTGTTTCCGATGGCTGGTCTGTCAATGTGCTGATACGTGAATTAAGCGCCCTCTATACGGCGTTTCTGGCAGAACAAGCGGATCCATTACCCCCGCTGGCAATTCAATACCCTGATTATGCCGCTTGGCAGCGTCAGTGGTTGTTGGCCGAACATACCCAAATTCAATCCGACTATTGGCGCACTATGCTGGCTGACGCACCGGTTCTGCTGGATTTACCGACTGACCGGCCGCGACCACCTGAGCAGTCGTTTGTGGGGAGTACCTTGGCGGTTAATCTGGATACGGAGTTAACCCAAGCTCTTAAACGCCTGAGTGAACAGCAAGGTGTCACGTTGTTCATGACGATTTTATCAGCCTGGGCGGCGGTTCTGTCGCGCCTGTCAGGTCAGGATAATGTAGTGATTGGCACACCGAGTGCGGGCCGCAGTTGCCAGGAAGTCGAGCCGCTGATCGGTTTCTTTGTCAATACACTGGCGTTGCGCATGGATTTATCGGGTGGGCCAAATGTGGCTGAGTTGCTGGCACGGGCGCGGCAAGTTGCCCTGATGGCGCAGGAGCATCAGGATTTACCGTTTGAACAGGTGGTGGAAATCGTGCAACCGCCGCGCCGACTGGCACATACGCCGTTGTTTCAGGTGATGTTTGCCTGGCATAACAATGAGAATGCGGAGTGGGAATTGCCGGGGCTGACAATGTCACCGGTCGATCAAGATTTTGATATCGTTAAGTTTGATCTGGAATTGATCTTGTCAGAAGTCGAGGGCCGGATTGTTGGTTATCTTGATTATGCAACCGCCCTGTTTGACCAACCGACAATCGAACGACACGTAGGATATCTGCACACGGTACTGCAAGCGATGGCTGCTAACGTTCAGCAGCGGATCGGAGAAATCGATATCTTGATGCCGGCAGAGCGCAAATTGTTGCTGGAAATCGGGAACACGCCGGAAACCGTGTACCCTGACCCGTTGTGCATTCATCAGTTATTTGAACAACAGGCAGAGAAAACGCCGGATGCTGCGGCGCTGGCGTATCAAGAGCAGACGTTCAGTTATACGGAATTGAATATCCGTGCTAACCGTCTGGCCCATCAACTGATAGCACTGGGAGTTGCACCGGATCAACGGGTGGCGATTTGCGTGTCTCGTTCCCCGGCAATGGTGGTCGGGTTGTTGGCAGTGCTGAAAGCGGGTGGGGCCTATGTGCCGCTGGATACCGCCTATCCGGTTGAACGTCTGACGCATATCCTGAATGATGCCAAACCGGTGATAGTACTGGCGGATAAAACCGGACGGGCAGTATTAGGCGAGCAAATATTGGCAGAATGGATAGTACTGGATCCGAATATTCAGCCTGACCAGCCGGACAGTAATCCTCTGGTGTTGGCGTTGACGCCGCAGCATCTGGCCTATGTGATTTACACCTCCGGTTCAACCGGGCAGCCAAAAGGGGTGATGATAGAACATCAGGCGATTTATCAGCGCAGTTTAGGTTTTAATGAAACCTATGCGGTGACGCCGCAAGACCGGGTGCTGCAATTCTCCTCTTTTGCTTTTGATGCGTCGATCGAAGAGTTTTTCTCGTCATTATCTCATGGTGCGACATTGGTGGTGCGTGATGATAGCTGGCTGGCTTCGGTACAAGAATTTATCTCTTTGATCCGACAACATCGTATTACGGTAATGTCTCTGCCGACGCTGTTTTGGTCTGAACTGGCGGCATTACCGCTACCGGAGTGCCTCAGGTTAATCATTATTGGGGGGGAGGCGGTACAGAAGAGCGCGGTTCAGGCGTGGTTTGCCCAGAAAGCCTATCGTCCACAGCTGTTAAATACCTATGGTCCAACTGAAAATACCGTGATTGCCACCTGTAAGGCGATATTATCGCCGGAAGATACGCGTTCTATCGGTCGGCCGGTGAAAAATACCGGCATTTACCTGCTGGACTCCCATGGTCAACCGGTACCATTGGGCTGCACCGGCGAAATATATATTGGCGGCGTTGGGGTGGCGCGCGGTTATCTTAACCGGCCAGAACTAAGCGCCGGGCATTTTATGCCGGATCCCTTTAGCTTGGTATCCGGGGCCCGGATGTATCGTTCCGGGGATTTGGCCCGTTACCTGCCGGACGGCAATCTGGAATTCCTGGGCCGTAATGACCATCAGGTGAAAATCCGCGGTTTCCGCATTGAACCGGGGGAAATTGAAACCCGGCTGGTGGAACATCCGGTGGTGAGTGAAGCTATTGTGCTGGCTTTGGGTGAGGGACAGGATAAGCGCCTGGTGGCTTATGTGGTCGCGGAAACGGATGATGAACTGGCTAATAGCCTGCGCAACCACTTGAGCGCCATATTGCCTGATTATATGGTCCCGGCGGCTTTTGTTCAGTTGGATGCTTTCCCGCTGACGCCAAATGGCAAACTGGATCGCCGGGCGCTGCCGGCGCCGGGAGATGACGCTTTTGCCCGTCAGGTCTACCAAGCGCCGCAAGGCGAGATAGAAACTGCGCTGGCGATGATTTGGAGCCAATTGTTGGGGGTTGAACAGGTTAGCCGGCATGACAATTTCTTTGCGCTGGGCGGCCATTCATTGTTGGTTGTTCGGATGATTGAATCTCTGCGGCGTATTGATCTGGGCGTCTCGGTGCAAACGCTATTCCGACACCAGACACTCCATGCTCTGGCTCAGTCTCTGGCGCAACATCATGAAATCCAAATACCGGAAAACCGGATTACACCGGATACTACGGTGTTGACGCCGGATCTGCTGCCGCTGATTAACCTGACTCAGCCTGACATCGATCTGATTGTCGGGCAAGTGCCGGGCGGGGTCGCCAATATTCAGGATATCTATGGGTTGTCGCCGTTGCAGGAGGGGATTTTGTTTCACCATCTGCTGGCAGATGAAGGTGATCCGTACTTGCTGACCGGTCAAATGACCTTTGCTGATCGTGCTCTGTTAGACAGTTATTTGGCGGCAGTTCAACAGGTGGTTGACCGGCACGATATCCTGCGGACTGCGTTTATCTGGCGAGGATTATCCATACCGGCGCAGGTGGTTTTGCGTCAGGCGACCTTATCGGTGACTGAACTGAAATTAACGTCTGCTGATGGGCCGATCAGTGATCAGTTAACTCAGCGTTTTGATCCGTGTCAGCATCGTATGGATCTGGGGCAGGCGCCGCTATTGCATTTTATGATGGCACAGGAAGAAGGAGGGCGCTGGCTCCTGCTGGAACATCAGCATCATCTGATTGGCGACCACTCGACGATGGAAGTCATGGATCGTGAAGTGCAGGTGTATCTTGCCGGTCAGGAAGCGCGTTTGCCTGCGCCGGTTCCTTTCCGCAATCTGGTGGCGCAGGCCCGGCTCGGCGTCAGTCAGGCAGAGCACACCCGTTTCTTTACCGGGATGTTAGCTGAGATAGATGAACCGACACTGCCGTTCGGGCTGACGGAGGTGCATCGTGATGGTTCACAGGTGACGGAATCATATCGGATGTTGAGGACTTCACTGAATGACCGTTTACGTAGTCAGGCCCGGCGTTTGGGTGTCAGTTTGGCGGCGCTGTGTCATTTGGCTTGGGCGCAGGTATTGTCGCGTACCAGCGGTCAGCAGAAAGTGGTGTTCGGCACTGTGCTGTTTGGTCGGATGCAGGCAGGGGACGGTGTTGATAGCGGTATGGGGTTATTTATCAATACCTTGCCGTTGCGTCTGGATATCAATGATACGCCGGTATGGGACAGCGTACAGGCCGCCCATACCCAACTTGCCGGATTATTAGCGCATGAGCACGCTTCATTGGCGCTGGCCCAGCGTTGCAGCGGTGTGCAGGGAGAGATCCCACTCTTTAGCAGCTTGTTGAATTATCGGCATAATGCTCTGTCGGCAACATCGGATGAATTCATCGGCGGTATTGAATTTCTGGATGGGCAGGAGCGGACTAACTATCCGTTAGTGTTATCGGTAGAGGATTTTGGTGAAGCTCTGGGGCTGACGGCTCAGGTGGTGCAGCCGCTTGATCCGGAAAGAATATGCGGGTACATGCAACAGGCGCTGGAAAGTTTGGTGGAGACACTTGAACAGGCTCCGAAAACACCGGCAAGGCGGTTGGAAATTCTGCCGGAAGCGGAACGTACACTGTTGCTGAAAACCTGGAATGCGACTGAAAAGGTGTATCCTGACCAGCTGTGCATTCATCAATTATTTGAACAACAGGTGGAGAAAACGCCAACGGCGCCAGCGTTGATCGCGGGAGATAAGACACTTAGCTATACAGAATTGAATACTTGCGCTAACCAACTGGCCCGTCAACTGATTGAGCAAGGAATTAACCGGGATGAGCACGTGGCGGTTCTATTAGAACGCTCTACTGAACTGGTGGTGGCCCAGTTGGCTATTCTTAAAGTTGGCGCCGTTTATGTTCCTGTCGATCCCCGAGTACCGGACGAGCGGAAAGTCTGGTTGATGAACGATTGCTCCGCTAAATTGTTGATCACCGATACACAATCTGAGATTCCGCTTGGCCTTTCTGTTCCTCTGTGTCGCCTCTCCGGTGAGACCGATACCATTAAGGCGGAAGATGGCCGCAATCCTGACTTACCGTGTTCCAGCGCCGGGTCAGCATATATCATGTACACCTCCGGTTCGACTGGCATGCCCAAAGGCGTGGTCGTGCCTCATCGTGCGGTAGTCCGGCTGGTTATCAATAATGATTATGCCGAAATTGGACGAAATGATCGGGTTGCTTTTGCCGCTAATCCGGCTTTCGATGCCAGCACGTTTGAAGTCTGGGCGCCGTTGCTCAACGGCGGTGCGCTGGTGGTGATTGATCACGCGACTGTGCTGACGCCCAAAGAGTTTGTTCAGGCATTGCAGGTTTATCGCATTACGGTGTTGTGGCTGAGTGTTGGGCTATTTAACCGGCTGGCGACAGCGTTGTCCCCGGTTTTCCCGCAGCTCAGGATCCTGATTGTCGGCGGAGATGTACTTGATCCGCATGTCATTGCCCGGGTTCTGCATGATAGCCCGCCACAACAATTATTGAATGGCTATGGCCCGAGTGAAGGCGCCACCTTTACCACCACCTACCGTATTACGGCGTTACCACAGGGAGCGACGAGGATCCCGATTGGCCGGCCAATAGCCAACACGCAAATTTATCTGTTGGATGCTGATGGTCAACCGGTGCCATTGGGTGTAACCGGTGAGATTTATGTGGGCGGAGATGGGGTTGCCCGTGGTTATCTCAATCGCCCTGAGCTGACCGCAGAACGTTTCCTGGTTGATCCGTTCAGTAAACAATCGGATGCACGTATGTATCGGACCGGGGATTTGGCCCGTTACTTGCCGGACGGTAATCTGGAATTTCTGGGCCGTAATGATCAACAGGTCAAAATTCGGGGTTTCCGCATTGAACCGGGGGAAATTGAGGCTCGGCTGGTGGAATATCCTGCGGTGCAAGCAGCAGCAGTGCTGGCGTTAGGAGAGGGGCCGGATAAGCGTCTGGTCGCCTATGTGGCGGCGGAAACGAATGACGGATTGATTAACCGCCTGCGAGAACATCTGAGTGCGTTATTGCCTGACTATATGGTCCCGGCGGCCTTTGTTCAGTTGGATGCTTTCCCGCTGACACCGAATGGCAAACTGGATCGCCGGGCGTTACCGGCGCCGGGAGAAGAGGCTTTTGCCCGTCAGGTTTACCAAGCGCCGCAAGGCGAGATAGAAACTGCGCTGGCATCTATTTGGCGTGAATTGCTGGGGGTTGAGCAGATTAGCCGGCATGACAATTTCTTTGCACTGGGTGGTCATTCATTGTTGGTTGTCCGGATGATTGAATCCCTGCGGCGTATTGGTCTGGGCGTCTCGATACAAACGCTGTTCCGACATCAGACACTGCGTGTTCTGGCTCAATCTGTGGCTCAACAGCGTGAAATCCAAATACCTGAAAACCGCATTACAGAGGATATGACGGTGCTGACACCGGATCTGCTGCCGTTGATTGACCTGACCCAGCCTGAAATTGATCTGATCGTCGGGCAAGTGCCGGGCGGGATGGTCAATATTCAGGATATCTATGGGTTGTCGCCGTTGCAGGAGGGGATTTTGTTCCACCACCTGCTGGCGGACGAAGGTGATCCCTATCTATTGACCAGTCAGATGGCCTTTGCTGACCGCGCTCTACTGGACAGCTATTTGGCCGCGGTTCAGCAGGTGGTTAATCGGCACGATATCTTGCGTACGGCTTTTATCTGGCAAGGATTATCCGTACCGGCGCAGGTGGTCTGGCGTCAGGCGACCTTGTCGGTGATGGAACTGACACTGGATCCGGCTGACGGCGCGATCAGTGACCAGTTAACCCGGCGTTTTGACCCGCGTCATCATCGTGTAGATCTGGGTCAAGCACCGTTGCTGCGTTTTATCATTGCACAGGAAGAAGGGGGACGTTGGATCTTACTGGAACAGCAGCATCACCTGATTGGCGACCACACCACACTGGAAGTGCTGAACAGTGAAGTACAGGCGTATCTTACCGGTCAGGAAGACAGTTTGCCTGCCCCAGTTCCTTTCCGCAATCTGGTGGCTCAGGCCCGGCTCGGTATCAGTCAGGCAGAGTACACTCGTTTCTTTACCGAGATGTTGGCCGAGGTCGATGAACCGACACTGCCATTCGGACTGACGGAGGTGCATCGTGATGGTTCGCAGGTGACGGAATCTCACCGGATGCTGACGGCGGCGCTGAATGATCGTTTACGTAGTCAGGCCAGACGTTTGGGCGTGAGTTTGGCAACCCTGTGCCATCTGGCTTGGGCGCAGGTGCTATCGCGCACCAGCGGTCAGGAGAAAGTGGTGTTTGGCACCGTGCTGTTTGGCCGGATGCAGGCCGGCGAAGGCGCCGACAATGGCATGGGGCTGTTTATTAATACCTTGCCGTTGCGGTTGGATATGGATGAAACCCCGGTACGGGACAGCGTAAAGGCCGCTCATACCCGCTTGTCGGGGTTGCTGGCGCATGAACATGCCTCATTGGTGCTGGCTCAACGTTGCAGTGGGGTAGCCAGTGGCACGCCACTGTTTAATGCATTGCTGAACTACCGGCATAATACGCCGCTGGCGGCCTCGGATGAACTCATTAGCGGTATTGAATTCCTTGACGCGCAGGAGCGAACCAACTATCCATTTTCTCTGTCAGTAGAAGATTTTGGCAACGCACTGGGGCTGACGGCTCAGGTGGTACAACCGTTTGATCCGGCACGGATATGCGGTTATATGCAACAGGCGCTGGAGAGTTTGGCGGCGGCGCTTGAACAAGCCCCGGAAACACCGGTACGGACACTGGAAATCTTACCTGAAACGGAACGTACTCTGTTGCTGAAAACCTGGAATGCCACGGAAACCGCATATCCTGACCAATGGTGTATTCATCAGCGGTTTGAACAACAGGTGGAGAAAACCCCTGACGCGACAGCGTTAGTGTATGAAGAGCAGACGCTCAGTTATACCGAATTGAACACCCGTGCTAACCGGCTGGCGCATCAGCTGATTGCACTGGGCGTAGCGCCGGACCAGCCGGTGGCGATTTGCGTGTCGCGTTCATTGGCAATGGTGGTGGGATTGCTGGCGGTGCTGAAAGCGGGCGGCGCCTATGTGCCGTTAGATCCGGCTTATCCGGGTGAACGTCTGGCGCATATCCTGAATGATGTTGCACCGTCAGTGATACTGGCGGATGAGGTTGGATGTGCGGCACTGGGCAGGGAAGCGCTGGCCGGATTGACAGTACTCGATCCCAATCTTTTGCCTGACCAGTCAGATCGTAATCCACAGATACCTGCGCTGACTTCCCGTCATTTGGCCTATGTGATTTACACTTCCGGCTCTACCGGTACACCGAAGGGCGTCATGGTTGAGCATGGTTCTTTGTTGAACTTACATGGAACGCTGACAGAGCATGCATTTGCGTCTTCACCGGCGCCTTACCGGGTTAGCCTGAATGCCAGTATTTCTTTTGATGCGGCATTGCAAAACATACTTGGCCTGTTGAATGGCTACACGCTGGTGATTGTTCCACAAGATGTGCGCGCAGATAGTGCGGCCTTATTGCAATTTTTAATCAGGACAAATCTTGATGTGCTGGATTGTACGCCAATGCAATTAGAGATGTTGCTGGCAGCGGGTTTGCATCAGCATCAAAACGCGTTGACGTTGCTGATTGGCGGTGAGCCCATATCAGGGCAAACCTGGCAGGCGGTAGCCGATATACCGCAACTGACAGCTTATAACGTCTACGGTCCAACCGAATGCACCGTGGATGCGACGCTGGCCTGCATAGCGCCGACGCATCCTTCCCCGACGATTGGTCGTCCGCTTGCCAATACCCGGCTTTATTTACTGGATAAGTTTGGCTGTCCGATACCGTTGGGCGTGGTGGGGGAATTGTATATTGGCGGGGTGGGTGTCGCGCGGGGTTATCTGAACCGGCCAGAATTGACCGCGGAACGTTTCCTGGTTGATCCATTTAGTGACAACCTGGATGCGCGCATGTACCGAACCGGGGATTTGGCCCGTTACCTGCCGGACGGTAATCTGGAATTCTTGGGCCGTAATGACCATCAGGTGAAGATCCGCGGTTTTCGCATTGAACTGGGTGAAATTGAAACCCGGTTATTGGAGCACCCTGCGGTGAGAGAATCCGTCGTGCTGGCGTTGGGAGAAGGACAGGATAAGCGTCTGGTCGCCTATGTGGCGGCGGAAACGGATGACGGATTGGTTAACCGTCTGCGTGAACATCTGAGCGCATTGTTGCCTGACTACATGGTACCGTCCGCCTTTGTGCGCTTGGATGCCTTGCCATTAACGCCGAATAGTAAATTAGATCGCCGGGCGTTGCCGGCGCCGGGCGAGGACGCGTTTGCCCGTCAGGTTTACCAAGCGCCGCAAGGCGAGATGGAAACGGCTCTGGCGGCAATTTGGCGTGAATTGCTGGGGGTTGAACAGATTAGCCGGTATGACAATTTCTTTGCCTTGGGCGGGCATTCGTTACTGGTTGTCCGGATGATTGAATCCCTGCGGCGTATTGGTCTGGGCGTTTCGGTACAAACGCTATTCCAGCATCAGACACTCCATGTTTTGGCTCAGTCTCTGGATCAGCATCGTGAAATTCAGGTACCTGAAAACCGCATTACAGCGGATATGATGGTGCTGACACCGGATCGGCTGCCGTTGATTAGCCTGACCCAGCCTGAAATTGATCTGATCGTCGGGCAAGTGCCGGGCGGGATGGAAAATATTCAGGATATCTATGGGTTGTCGCCGTTGCAGGAGGGGATTTTGTTCCACCATCTGCTGGCAGATAAAGGTGATCCGTACCTGTTGACTGATCAGATGGCCTTTGCTGATCGCGCTCTGCTGGATAATTATCTGGCGGCGGTTCAACAGGTGGTTGACCGCCACGATATCTTACGGACTGCGTTTATCTGGCAAGGATTATCGGCGCCGGCGCAGGTGGTTTTGCGTCAGGCGCCTTTGTTAGTCACTGAACTGAAGCTAACCTCCGCTGACGGACCGATCAGCGATCAACTGTCCCGGCGTTTTGACCCGCGTCATCATCGTATGGATTTGGGGCAGGCGCCGCTGTTGCGCTTTATGATGGCGCAGGAAGAAGGAGGGCGTTGGCTCTTGCTGGAGCAGCAGCATCATCTGATTGGCGACCATTCGACGATGGAAGTGATGGATCATGAAGTGCAGGCGTATCTTGCTGGTCAGGAAACGCGTTTACCTGCGCCGGTTCCTTTCCGCAATTTGGTGGCGCAGGCCCGGCTTGGCGTCAGTCAAGAAGAGCACACCCGTTTCTTTACCAATATGTTAGCTGAGGTCGATGAACCGACACTGCCGTTCGGGCTGACGGAGGTGCATCGTGATGGCTCACAGGTGACAGAATCGCATCGGATGCTGACAGCCGAACTGAATGACCGTTTGCGCAGTCAGGCCCGGCATTTGGGCGTGAGTTTGGCCGCCTTGTGCCATCTGGCCTGGGCGCAGGTGTTGTCACGTACCAGCGATCAGGAGAAAGTGGTGTTCGGCACCGTGTTATTTGGACGGATGCGGGCGGGTGATGGCGTTGACAGCGGTATGGGATTGTTTATCAATACCTTGCCGTTGCGGTTGGATATCAATGATACGCCGGTACGGGACAGCGTACAGGCAGCCCATACCCGGCTTGCCGGACTATTAGGGCATGAGCATGCCTCATTAGCGCTGGCCCAGCGTTGCAGCGGTGTGCAGGGTGAGATACCCCTGTTTAACAGCTTGTTGAACTATCGGCATAATGTCTTGCCGGAAACGTCGGACGAAATCATCAGTGATATTGAAGCTTTTGGTGGACAAGAGCGGACTAACTACCCACTGGCGCTGTCAGTGGAAGATTTTGGTGAGGCGCTGGGGCTGACGGCTCAGGTGGTGCAGCCGTTTGATCCGGACAGGATATGCGGATACATGCAGCAAGCGTTGGAAAGCCTGGCAGAAGCGCTTGAACAAGCCCCGGAGGCCCCGGTACGGACACTGAACATTTTACCGCAAGCAGAACGGAAACTGTTGCTGGAGACCTGGAATGCCACGGAAACTGCGTATCCTGAGCAGTTATGTTTTCATCAATTATTTGAACAACAGGTGGAGAAAAACCCTGACGCGATAGCATTAGTGTATGAAGGGCAGAACCTCAGTTATACCGAATTGAACACTTGGGCTAACCGGCTGGCGCATCAGCTGATTGCACTGGGTGTCGTACCGGATCAACGGGTGGCAATTTGCGTGGCGCGTTCACCGGCAATGGTTGCGGGATTACTGGCGGTGCTGAAAGCGGGCGGCGCTTATGTGCCGCTGGACCCAACTTATCCGGGTGAACGTCTGGCGCATATCCTGAATGATGCCGCGCCGACTATTTTGCTGGCGGATAGTGTTGGGCATGCGGTGTTGGGGGCGGAGGGATTGGCTGCGCTGACCGTGCTTGACCCGAATATCCTGCCTGATCAGCCGGACAGTAACCCGCAGGTCCCTGCATTGACGCCACAGCATTTGGCGTATGTGATTTACACTTCCGGTTCTACCGGTATGCCAAAAGGGGTGATGGTGGAGCATCGTGGTGTGAGTAATCTGGCGCTGACGCAAGTTACCCGGCTTGACATGTGTGTAACCAGCCGGATGTTGCAGTTTGCTTCCTTTGGCTTTGATGCCAGTGTTTGGGAAATCATGATAACGCTGGGTGGGGGAGCAAGCTTAATTATCCCTGCCGATGCGGTTCGTCAGGATCCATACCGTCTCTGGCATTATCTGGAAGAGCAGGTGGTGACGCACGCCTGTCTGACGCCCGCGTTGCTGCGGGAGGGGACTGATTTGCCGGCGATAACAATAAAACCCACGTTGGTACTGGCGGGTGAAGCCCTGAGTACCGTGTTGCTCCAGGCTCTGAAGGGAAAGGTAACGTTGTTAAATGCGTATGGACCGACGGAAACAACGGTCTGCGCGACGACCTGGCGTTGCCCGTCAGACTATATGGATGAATGGGTGCCGATTGGGCGGCCGATAGTTAACACGCGGGTTTATCTGCTGGACACCTATGGTCAGCCCGTACCGTTGGGGGCCGTGGGAGAACTGTATATCGGAGGGGCGGGTGTAGCGCGAGGTTATCTCAATCGTCCTGAGCTGACCGCTGACCGCTTCCTGATTGATCCTTTTAGCGATAAACCGGATGCGCGCATGTATCGCACTGGGGATTTAGCCCGTTACCGGCCAGACGGCAATTTGGAATTCCTGGGGCGTAACGACCAACAGGTGAAAATTCGTGGTTTCCGGATTGAACCCGGTGAAATTGAGATCCGGTTGATGGAATATCCGGCGGTAAGTGAATCTGTTGTGCTGGGATTGGGGAAAGGGCAGGATAAACGTTTGGTCGCTTATGTGGTGGCGCCAGAGGAGGAGGGACTGGCTAATCGCCTGCGCAGCCACTTGAGTGCCGTTTTACCTGATTATATGGTACCGGCGGCGTTTGTGCGTCTGGATGCCTTCCCATTAACGCCGAATGGCAAATTGGATCGCCAGGCGTTGCCCGCGCCTAGGCAGGAAGCGTTTGCCCGTCAGGTCTATGAGGCCCCGCAAGGCGAGATAGAAACTGCCCTGGCGGCGATTTGGCGTGAATTGCTGGGGATTGAACAAATTAGCCGGCATGACAATTTCTTTGCGCTGGGAGGCCACTCGTTGCTGGTTGTCCGGATGATTGAATGCTTGCGGCGTATTGGTTTGACTGTCTCAGTGCAAACGCTATTCCAGCATCAGACACTTTGTGTTTTGGCTCAGTCTGTGGCTCAACATCGTAAAACTCAGGCGCCTGAAAACCGGATTACACCGGATACGACGGTATTGACATCAGAGTTACTGCCGTTGATTGATCTGACTCAGCCTGACATCGATCTTATCGTTGGGCAAGTACCGGGCGGGATCGCTAATATTCAGGATATCTATGCATTGTCACCGTTGCAGGAGGGGATTTTGTTCCACCATCTGCTGGCAAACGGAGGTGATCCGTACCTGTTGATTGGACAAGTAGCCTTCGCTGACCGCGCTCTGCTGGATCGTTACCTGACGACGATTCAACAAGTGATTGACCGGCACGATATCTTGCGTACTGCGTTTGTCTGGCAAGGATTATCCATGCCGGCGCAGGTGGTTTTGCGTCAGGCGTTTTTATCAGTGACTGAATTGACGCTGGACCCGACTGACGGGGCGATCAGCGAGCAATTGGTTCAACGCTTTGATCCACATCATTATCGTCTCGATTTGAGTCAGGCGCCGTTGTTGCGCTTTATCGTGGTGCCGGAAACTGATGGCCGTTGGGTTGTATTGCAATTGCAGCATCACCTGATTGGTGACCATACAACACTGGATGTGATGGATCGTGAGGTGCAGGCGTATCTTGATGGTCAGGAAGCGAGTTTGCCGGCTCCAGTTCCTTTCCGCAATCTGGTGGCTCAGGCCCGGCTCGATGTCAATCAGGAAGCGCATACTCGTTTCTTTACCAATATGTTAGCAGAGGTAGATGAACCCACACTGCCCTTTGGGCTGATGGAAGTGCATCGTGATGGTACGCAGGTGACGGAATCCCACCGGATGCTGACGGCGGCGCTAAATGATCGTTTGCGTAGTCAGGCCAGACGTTTGGGCGTGAGTTTGGCCGCCTTGTGCCATCTGGCCTGGGCGCAGGTACTGTCGCGTACCAGCGGTCAGGAGAAAGTGGTGTTCGGTACCGTACTGTTTGGTCGGATGCAGGCGGGAGACGGCGCTGACAGCGGCATGGGATTGTTTATCAATACCTTGCCGCTACGGTTGGATATCAATGATACGCCGATACGGGACAGCGTACAGGCCGCCCATACCCGACTCGCGGGATTATTAGAACATGAACACGCTTCATTGGCGCTGGCCCAGCGTTGCAGTAGTGTTCAGGGGGAGATCCCACTCTTTAGCAGCTTGCTGAACTATCGACATAATACATTGCCGACAGAGTCGGATGAACCCATCAGTGATATTGAATTTCTCGGCGGACAAGAGCGGACTAACTATCCGTTTGTGCTGTCGGTGGAAGATTTTGGCGGCGCACTGGGACTGACGGCTCAGGTGGCGCAGCCGTTTGATCCGGAACGGGTATGTGGCTATATGCAGCAGGCGTTGGAGAGTCTGGTAGAGGCACTGGAACAGGCCCCGGAAACGCCGGTTCAGGCGCTAAACATTCTGCCTGAAACGGAGTGTACGCTGCTGTTAAAGAGCTGGAATGCGACAGAAGCTGCGTATCCTGAGCAGTTATGTATTCATCAGTTGTTTGAGCAGCAGGTGGAGAAAAACCCGAATGCTGCTGCATTGGTGTATGAAAACCAAACTCTCAGTTATGCAGAACTGAATGCCTGGGCTAACCGGTTGGCTTACCAACTGATTGCCTTGGGTGTGATGCCGGATCAACGGGTAGCGATTTGCGTGTCACGTTCACCGGCAATGGTGGCTGGGGTGTTGGCGGTATTGAAAGCAGGTGGCGCTTATGTGCCGCTGGATCCCGCTTACCCGGGTGAGCGTATGGTCCATATTCTGACGGATGCTGCGCCTGCGATGTTGCTGGCGGATGATGTCGGGCGTGCGGCATTAGGAGCAGAGGCGTTGGCTGCGCTGACCGTACGGGATCCGAATACTCTGCCTGACCAGCCGGAAAGTAACCCACAGATATCTGGATTAACCTCACGGCATCTGGCCTATGTGATTTACACCTCCGGCTCGACGGGCACCCCAAAAGGGGTGATGGTCGAACATCGAGGGTTGGTCAACCTGACGCTGGATAAAATCGCCCAGTTTGGCATTGGCGCTGATAGCCGGATATTGCAATTTGCTTCATTAGGATTCGATGCCAGTGTCTGGGAAATCATGATGGCGCTGACCGATGGGGCGACTTTGGTTATTCCGGCTGATATTGTCCGTCAGGACCCGGGCCGCCTCTGGCATTATCTGGAAGAACAGGCGGTGACGCACGCTTGTATAACACCGGCACTGCTTCGGGAAGGGGCCGATTTATCAGAAATAACGATAAAACCGACATTGATATTGGGTGGTGAAGCGCCCAGTGCGGCGCTAATAAAAGCGTTGAGGGGAAAGGCAACCTTGTTCAATGCGTATGGCCCGACGGAGATCACCGTGTGCGCCGCCAGCTGGCGTTGCCCGCCAGATTATACGGCGACGTTAATCCCTATCGGTCGTCCGACTGCCAACACGCGGCTTTATTTGTTGGATGGTCATGGTCAGCCAGTACCATTAGGCGCAATAGGGGAATTATATATTGGCGGAGCCGGTGTCGCGCGAGGTTATCTCAATCGCCCTGACTTAACCGCTGAACGTTTCCTTATCGATCCCTTTAGCGATAACCCGGAGGCGAGAATGTACCGCACTGGGGATTTAGTTCGCTACCTGCCGGACGGCAATTTGGAATTCTTAGGCCGTAGCGACCAACAGGTGAAAGTTCGCGGTTTCCGGATTGAACCCGGTGAAATTGAGGCTCGGTTAGCGGAGCATCCTGCGGTGAGTGAATCTGTGGTGCTGGCGTTGGGGGAAGGGCAGGATAAACGTTTGATCGCTTATGTGGCGGCGCCGGCGGAGGAAGGATTGGCTAATCGCCTGCGTAGCCACCTGAGTGCTGTTTTACCTGACTATATGGTGCCGGCGGCGTTTGTGCGTCTGGATGCGCTTCCACTGACGCAGAACGGTAAACTGGATCGTCGGGCGCTACCGGCACTGGATAATGAAGCCTTTGCCCGTCAGGTTTATGAAGCGCCACAAGGCGAAACGGAAACCGAATTGGCAGCGATTTGGCGTGAATTATTGGGGATTGATCAGATCAGCCGGCATGACAACTTCTTCGTGCTGGGCGGTCACTCACTGCTCGCTATGCGAATGATAAATCTTGCTGCTGGCCGGGGTTTGATTTGCACATTAAATGCGTTGTTCCAATTCCCGGTGTTGGCTGAATTAGCAGTAAAAATCACCTCAGATTCTCTGTCTCAGCCACAAAATGGCGCTATATCGGTGCGATCTGACGGAACAGGGTTGCCGCTATTCTTTGTGCCTAGCGGAATGGGCGACTACTCTTATATCTTTGGATTGGCTCAACAGATTCAGCCGGGTTACCCGATTTATGCACTACCTTGGTCATCCATCAGTGAAGAGCCGATATCGACGATGGAGGCGCAAGCTGCCAGAATGATCAGCTTGCTGAAAGCGGTTCAGCCGGAAGGCCCGTACCGGCTGGGCGGTTACTCTTCCGGCGGCATATTAGCTTATGCTATTGCCGAGAGGTTGTTACATGCCGGTGAGCAGGTTAATTTCCTGGGGTTGATTGATACGCCGGCTCCTCACTATTTTGGGCAGCAGAACATACCGCCTAAACATCAGTTCTTTGTCGAATTAGCAAGGCAATCAAGGGAAGAGCGCACCCAAGAGATGGCGGAGTTGTATCGGCAAATTGATGAATTGAATTTAGTGCAGTTTATTGCAGCGGCGCAAGAATTGGCGTTATATCCGGCAAATCTGTGCGCTGATTTAATCGCAAAACGTTGGGAGCAGATAGAGCGTTATGCGCAGATGGTTAGAGATTATGATCCGCAGGCATTAGCGGTAACGCTGCATCAGTTTTATGCAATGGAACCTTCCCCCGCTATCTCTTTTATGGCGGATGAAGAGCCTGAACGTTTAAGCATAGAGCCAGCGTTAGGCTGGGAGCAGATAATACCTGATGCTTTGCTTCAATTGATTGCGATACCGGGTAACCATTTTAGTCTGTTGGAGGATAATCAACATAAAACTGTTTTAGCTCAGGCTTTGAATAGGGCGCTGGCAATCAGTTGTCATGGGGAGGGGCTATCATACTGATATATTAAGGAATATTGGATAATTTAACGTTGTCGTGATAATCCGGTATATATTGTTTATACCGGATTTTTCATGAGAAATTATTTAACTGGTTTATGAAAAAATTTATTCCCCTGGTTGAAAACGTGATTAAAGTCGGTTATTTTTTTAAATATATTATCTGATTAACCTATTCAATATTCTTATTTGCCTTTTTTACGGGGTATATAAGCATTAATAAAACCAATGCTTTTTATTATTTTCACTGATAGATTTATGATAGGCAGGTTTTAAACTGTTATTAAAAGTTATTTTTTAAACTAATACTGTTAATCGGTGTAAAGTTTTAACCGTCATTTTACCCTTTTTAACCCCTGTTTTTTGTTAAGTTTAATCATCACCGTATTATGTTTAATGAACGCTAATCATATCCATTTTTTATTTTTACTGACGTTGTTAAATAACTGGTGAGAAAAAACTTTAATACTCATCTACTTGGATAATATCCTTTTACGTGCAGATTTCTTTTCAATTCACTATTAATGGTTAATGATTTACGATTAAATGCGATTAATTTCCCTTTGGAAATTCTTATTTATTGCGTTAAATTTGTTTTGATATAAGATTTTAATACGGCGGTGTTCGCGTTTTTAAATTATTATAACAGGTTAGGTAAATATAAAATAAGTGGAATATAGAATCATTGATGAATAAATTAAACAAGGAAGAGTAAATAAAGTGAACTCTGCTATGCGTTTTATTATTGGCAGGATTTAACCTGTGATTAAAATTCATGTTTTTAACTGATGGTGTTAATCGGTATAAAATTTTTACCGTCGTTTTTATCACTTTTAACCTCTGTTTTTTGTTAAGTTTAATCATCACCATATTATGTTTAATGAACGCAAATCATATCCACTTTTTATCTTTACTGACGTTGTTAAATAACCGGCGAGAAAATGCTTTAATACTCATTTGTTCGGATAATATCCTTTTACGTGCTAATTTCTTTTCAACTCGCTATTAGCGGTTAATGATTTTCGATTAAATGCCATTAATTCTCCTTTTGAAAATCGGCATTTATTGCGTTTTAATCCGCCCTGATATAAGAGATTTAATACTTCGGCATTCACGCTTTTAAATGATTATAGTAGGTTAGGTAAAGGTAAAATAAGTGGAATATAGAATCACTGATAAATAAATTAAACAGGACAGGGTAAACAAAATGAATCCTGCCATGAGTTTTATGATGAGTAGGATTTAATCTGTGATTAAAAGTCATTTTTTTAACTGATGGTATTCATCGGTATAAAGTTTTAACCTCTGTTTTTTGTTAAGTTTAATCACCATCGGATTACGCTTAACGAACGCTAATTATATCTACTTTTTATCTTTACTGACGTTGTTAAATAACTGGCGAGAAAACACTTTAATACTCATCTACTTACCCCAGACGGGTATGCCATCGCCTGTCCATTGACGCTGTTGCCTGACGTGATGCGGGTACTGGCCCGATGCTGAAACCGCAACAACTCTTTCTGGTGCGAGAGCCTGTC